>NZ_JBSFUU010000027.1:0-7074 GCF_053591955.1 Streptomyces sp. NPDC002845
GGGGGGTGGTTTTACCCCCCGCCCCGCTGTCCATTCTGCAACTCCCCCCCGCCTCGCGGGGAGACTGGGGGGGGCCCCCCCCCCCCGCCCCCCCCCCCCACCACATGGTGTCTGGGGTCAGCCTGTCACCGTCGGCCGACCCACGCTCATGTAGGTGAAGCCCAGCCCGGCCATCGTCTGCGGGTCGAGCAGGTTCCGGCCGTCCAGGATCAGGGGACGCCTCATCGCCGTACGCGCATCGTCCCAGGACACCTCGGCCAGCTCGGGCCACTCCGTGACGATGACCGCCGCGTCCACCTTGTTCACGGCCTCCAGCGGTGTCGCGCAACGCGTGGTCGACATCCACGGCTCGACGGGGCCAGGCTGCGCCATCGGGTCCCAGCAGCGCACTGAGGCACCTTCGGCAAGCAGGCGAGCGACGATGATCGCGCTTGGCGCCTCCCGCATGTCGTCTGTGCCCGGCTTGAACGTCATGCCGAGCACAGCGACTGCGGTTCCGCGCAAACCGCCGAGCTCCTGCTTCAAACGCTGGATGTGGCGGCGCGGCTGAAGCTCGTTCACCTCGATCACCGAAGTCAGGAGCTGGAAGGGGTGGCCGCTGTTGGAGGCCAGGGCGCGAAGGGCGCGACTGTCCTTGGGGAAGCAGGAGCCGCCGTAGCCCAAGCCCGCCTTCATGAAGTGGGAGCCGATGCGCGCGTCCATACCGATCGCGCCGGCGACCTGGGCGATGTCGGCGCCAGTGGCCTCGCATACCGTCGCCAGCTCGTTCACCAGGGAAATCTTCGTGGCCAGTGCGGCGTTCGCCCCCAGCTTCGTCAGCTCGGCCGACGGGACGTCCATCAGGACCACGGGCCCGTCGACTCCTTGGTGTAGCTCCGCGATCAGCTTCGCCGTGGCGTCGTCCCATGTACCGACGACGACGCGGTCGGGGTGCATGAAGTCCGAGACTGCCTCGCCCTCGGCGGTGAACTCGGGGTTGGAGGCGTAGCCAACATGCTGCAGGCCGGCGTCATCAAGGGCGACACGGATGCGTTGACCGGTGCCGACCGGCACGGTCGACTTCACGACGACCGTGGTCAGGTGCGTGGCGCCTTTCAACGCGTCGATCACGGCAAAGACCCGGGACAGGTCGGCATCGCCGGACGCGGTCGGCGGTGTGTCGACACACACATACACGATTTCGGCGTCCTTCGTTGCCTCGTTCGCGTCCAGGGTGAAGGTCAGACGGTCCTTGTTGCGGTCGATCATCTCACCGAGGCCGGGCTCGCAGATCGGGACAGCGCCCGCGTTCAGGCGGCCGATGCGTTCCGGCACGATGTCGCGGACCACCACAGAGTGGCCCAGTTCCGCAAAGCAGGCCCCTGTGACCAGTCCGATGTAGCCGGCGCCGAACACTGCGACTTTGCGATTCATCCTGGTGATCCATTCTTGCGACGACTTTCGACGCGGTACGGGCGTAGGAGCACTGAGGGGGCCCAGAGTAGCGAGGCACTGACCGCTTCCGGTGATCTCCCAAGGGGGCCGCCTGCGGTGTCCGATATGAACGAGGGAATTGTCGAACGGAGTTGTCGGCGCCGCCGCGTAGGTGCAAAGCATAAGTGCTCCCGCTGAGGTGAAAAACGCTCAATGGCGGCCGCTGCTGGCGCCTGGAACGTTACCTCCCTCGCGAACTAGGCAAGTCTGCGGAGTTGTTGAGGCATCGACAGGTTTACGAGGTCTTCGAAGTTAGTGAGGGTGCTCGTTGGCCGACGAGCCGCGGCCACGCCCACGGAGCGCCGCCCGGGCAGGACGTTCGATGGGCAGTTGGCGCGTGCCGAGGTGCCGATGGTCGGCGGTACCACCACCGACTTCGAAGACCCGGTTTACGGGGGCAGCTCCAGGCGACGAGGCAGCCATGCCACCGGGCAGCAGGAGGACGATCGCAGGGGACGGCCGGATGCGGACAGCCTGAAGCTCCGTCACATCGCGTCGGCTTCACTCCCTGTGCCGTCAACTCGCTCTGCCGTCGATCCGGTGATCTTCGTGCTCCAGATGGCCGTTCATCCAGCAATAAGCGTTAAGCGGTTGTTTCACACGCTATATATGAATTTACCGTACTCGCGGGTCGCATCATGGCGTAGGCCTGATCCCACTTGAGGAGCGTGAAATACGATGACGGCGTCATCGAGATGGCGTGCCACCCTCGCGGCTACCGCAGCCTCTGCTGTCCTGGCCGCCGCACCACTGCTAGGGGCGCAGACCGCCCTTGCCCAACCGTATCCACCCGGGGAACCGGAACCGGGCGTGTCCCTCAGTGCCACCGTCGGCGAGCCAGGAGACGAAATCGACTTCGAAGGAACGGGGTTCGAGCCGGGACAGGAAGACGTAGAAGCATCCTTTGCCTCCAAGGTCGTCATTCTGGGCTGGTACACCGCCGACGCAAGCGGCACGGTGGCGGGGACCTTCAGCATTCCCGAGCAAGCCGAGCCGGGCGAGCACCTCTTCCTGCTCAGGGCAGAGGATCCGGACCTCACTCTCTCAACCGAGATCACCGTGCTCGATGACGGCGACGACGACGGCGACGACGACCACGGCGACAAGCCCGACCACGACAACGGCCACAAGCCCGACCACGGCGACAAGCCCGACCACGACAACGGCCACGACAACGGCGGCAGGCCCGACCACGACAACGGCCACGACAACGGCGGCAGGCCCAGCCACGACAACGGCCACGACAACGGCGGCAGGCCCAGCCACGACAACGGCCACGACAACGGCGGCAGGCCCAGCCACGGCCACAGCGACGAGCCTCACCTCGCTGACACCGGTGAGGACCGCTCAGCCATCCTGCTGGGCGGGACTGCCGGGCTTCTCCTGCTCGGTGGGGGGGTGATCCTTCTCACCCGACGGATGAGGCGCGGCTGACCGACGCGGCTCCATCGTGCAGCTGCGACACCTGCGTCAGTGCCTGCGATGGCCGACAGCCAGGGACCCGACGGCGACACTCTCACGGCGTCGGGGACCGGCTGTCGGCCATCGCCGTCTGCCGACCGGGATCGGCTGGGACGCGAGGTCTGGTGCGCAGTGGGATTCCGCCGGTGGCCTTGGCCAGGCCATGGGTCACCGCCGGTCCGAGCGCGAGTCCGGTACCGTCGGCGCCCATCGCCTCCCGGGGACCATATATATATTTCGTACAGCAGTCGTACCTTTTTGAATGCTGTCTAGATAAAGTGCTCATCCATGCATTCCTTCACCCGTTTGCCGCGCACCCGCGAGAAAGATGCGACGTTATTCGGGATATGACTCAGGGAAGAAATCTCGGCCTTTTGACGTCCCGCAAGGGCCAGAGGGGCTCGGCTGGAGTACCTGCGGTGACGATGGGCCCCTATACCTACACTCCGTCTTCGACATACTATGAACCCAGTGCCAACGGCACACTCAGTAAAGATGGATTGCCCGTCACGTTGCAGGTCACCGAGCCGCTCCTGCAGAAATTTCTGGACACCATGGCGCTGCTGGAGGCTGATCTCGTTCGACGATGGGGCAGCTTGGAAAATGAATGGGCGCACCTGCCCTCGGGCCGAGTGATCAAGTCATGCCATGAATGACGAGCGCATGGACCGCCACGCGGGGTACTACGCCGATCACCTCGGTCAGTTCGGTCAGTTCGGCGTGACGGGCACCGGCCGACACCGGCACACTGCCGAAGCATTCCAAGCGCCCTTGGTGCCACCGGATCCGGCATGGGATCCGGCCGAGGAACTCGCGTACATGCTTCAGGACGCCATGGAGGGCGAGCACGCCCCAACCATGCCTCCGGCCCGTAGCGAGACATCGGCAATCGCTCCGCCCGGCGACAGTCACGTGATGAACCTGCAGGAGACCACGGCCGAACTGCCGCCGCTGAGCGCCGTGCCCCGAGTCGACCGGAGGGTCCGTCCCCGCAGAGGTCCGAGCGGTCTGCGAACCGTCAGCTATATGATCGCCGCGTTGGCAGCCATCATCACATCGATGGTGAGTGCCTTCGGTGGCCTCGCCACCTATGAGCCCTTGCGGCTCGTCGCCGTTTCCCACACCTACAGCAGCGCCGTTTCCTGGTGGCCCTTGCTGGTCTATGGGCCTTGGCTCGTGGCCGCACTGTCGATTCTGCGTGCCGCGCTGAGCCGACGACGTGCTGCGCACTCCTGGGTGGTGATCGTGCTGTTCTCCTTGGTCGCGGTATTCCTGTGTGTCGCCCAGGCACCCCGGACCATCACCGGCGTAGCGGCAGCTGTGTTGCCGAGTTGCGCTTCTCTGGCATGTTTTCAGCAATTCGTCCGCCAGATCACCATGACACGGCCGAATCGCCGATCCAGGCGTCGGCACCGGATGCGGTTCTCCCCAGTGCAGTCAGGGCCCCGGGGAGAGCCACGTTCGCCCGGTTTGAGTATGTGACGCGGTGTCAGCCCTGTTGCAAGGCAAGCACGGCCCCTTGTGATCATGGAGTTCTCTACGCTTCACGATCTGCAAGGTTGCCGTGCTCGCTGTTTCATCATCGCCTACGCCCAACGCCTCGGATGCGGCGCCCCTGCCCTCCTCGCCGCCGGGGACGCTCGTGCCGACGGGGCTGGTGGAGGCGCTGAGCCGGGTGCCTGACCCGCGTGATCCCCGGGGTGGTTCACATCAGCCGACCCGCACAACCGCGACGATGCGTTCCACTGCCTCATCAATCCGCACCAGACACTTCTGCACCTGCCGAGGGGCTGCACCAAAAGGATCCTCGATGTCGTCATCCGTGTGCGGCCTCGCGGCACCACGCCGAGCGGCCGCGCTCTGGACAAGAGCCGCGAACCGTGCGGCCGGATCCGTCACGCCTGCGGCATCCTCTGCTCGCACCAACCGGGCGAATTCAAAGAGGGTGAAAGCGCGAGACAACGTCTGCACGGGTGACAGCCGCACTGCGGCCTCACGATGTTCGGTCGCGGCCCCCAGTACCAGATCCGAGCTCTCGACCAGCTCTTTGGTCAGTCGGCGGGAGCCCACCCCGGAGGGATCTGCGCCGCGTTCGAGAATGAAGGATGCGACTGTGGCCGACATGGGCGTACCCGGGAGCGCCCGGGTACCCGCACTGCTCAGCCGGATCGCCTGCCGAGCCTCGACAAGCCGCTGTCTGAGCAGGCACTCCGCGAGAGGGGAGCGGTAGACATTGCCGGTACACACGACGAGTACCCGGAACTCGGGCACCCGCGCGCCGGGAAGTGAGGGAGTAACTTCGAAGGCGTCTGACATACCGTCAGTATTCCCGAGAATCCCTCCCAAGAGGGCGATTCCGTCGGCTTTGGCGCCAGATCGTCGTTTCGAGTGGGATTCAGCCGCGCAGGCTGCCGGCCGGGAGGGCGACGTGCGCAGCGGCCTTCAGGGTCTCCTCGGCACCCACGAAGGCTGCCAGCGCTTCCGGGTCCACGGGCTTTCCTGGCTCACCCTCGGGCCAGGGACACGTGGTGAACACGAAATGGGCATAGCCGCGTTCGGAGACCGCCGCGAGCCACTGCGGCGGTGGAGTGCACTGGGCACTGAGGTTCGGCATGCTGATGACGGCCTGGCCGGCCTCGACGAGCAGGCTGACCGGTGGGCTCGACCTCGCGGTGTCGGCGACGGACTCACCCCCGATCCGTAGTCCAGCGTCGAGAAGCAGCTTCTCAATGGCGATGGACGAGGCGTCCGGACCACTTGGGCCGTCACCCAGGGAGTACGCGAGCAAGTAGGGCATGTCGCCGTCCAGCGTCTCACCGCTCCAGGCGATCACAACGAGTGTGCCCAGGTCAGCAGTGCGGAAAGGGCGTAGTTCACTTGAGGCTGAGGTCACCACGAAACCTTATCGACGCTCCGGACTGCGCCTGGCCGCGTTCTCACCCGAGCAGCCGATACCCCGAGGATCTCCACACGAACGAGGGATGTCGGGCTGGCAGAGCGAACAGCGCGACGGGCCGATTCCGCGCGGTGTGGAATCCGCCCGTTCGGTGGTGTCTCAGTTCTGGACAGGAAGTCCACCGAGGAGCTGGGTGGGGCTATTGGTGTGCTTGAGGGGGTTCATCATGTTCTTCGCCCTGTTGAGTACGGAGTACCCATGCTCGGCACCGTGCATGTCCGACTGGTGCTGCAGCGGGTGGACGTCGAGGGGACCCTTGGGGCTTTTCCGCCGATGCCTCTCATCTCATAATTGTATTCGGCGGTCGCCTGCCTCACGCGATCAAAGAAGACCAGCGGCCGCTCTCCCGTGCAGGAGAGCGGCCGCTTGAAAAAACCGAGTGCGAAGTCAGCTGTTGACGCAGGCGTTGCCGAACGCCGGGTTCAGCAGGCCGCCAACGTTGACGGTGTTGCCACAGACGCCGACCGGGACATGGACCGGGCCCTGGACAACGTTGGCCGACAGCGCGCCCGGGGAGTCGCCAGCAGTGGCGGCAGCGCCGCTGTCAGCGGCGGCGACCCCGGCGGTACCCGCCATGGCGGTGGCGGCAACGGAAGCCAGGGCCAGACCCTTCGCGATACGCAACATGGAGAAATGCTCCTTGGGATTGACATCATTGCCGGGCGGTACGTCCGGCAATGATGTCAACGCGTGCCGGTGACGCGGGTTGTGCTGCCAATGGGGTGATCCACGGCCACGGCGGCCAGGCCCATTCGGGGGTACGGCGCCGGACGCAGAACGCTACCGGCGGCTCGGGGTCCGGCGCCGTCGGTACAGGATGACGGCTCCGCCGGCGATCAGCGCGGCGCTGGCGGCCGAAGCCGCGAGCACGTTGTCGCTGCCGGTGTCGGCCAGGGTGTGCCGCGTCCCGGCGTTCGCCGACACGTTCCCCGTCCCGAAGTCGGCAGGCTTGACGGAGGTGTTGCGCGAAGTCGCCACGGGTGTCGAGGGCAGGGTCGTCCGCTGAGCCGTACGTGACGGTGTCGACGAGGACTGCTCCGGAATCCTGGCGCTCTGCTCGGCCTGCGGCTCCGACAGCACGTCTCCTCGGTCGTCGGGCGAGCCCACGGGTTCGACCGCACCGGACTGACTCGGGATGCCCACCGACACACCCGAATCCACCGGCTCCACCGGCTCCACCGCAC
>NZ_JBSFUU010000027.1:7162-118243 GCF_053591955.1 Streptomyces sp. NPDC002845
GTACGACCGCACCGGACTGACTCGGGATGCCCACCGACACACCCGAATCCACCGGCTCCACCGGCTCCACCGCACCCGACTGACTCGGGATACCCACCGACACACCCGAATCCACCGGCTCCACCGGCTCCACCGCACCCGACTGACTCGGGATACCCACCGACGCGCCGGAATCCGAGCCGACGTGACCACAGGAATTTCCGAACGCGGGGTTGAGAACACTCACCACGTCCACGGAATTGCCGCACGCATTCACCGGAACACTCACCGGCGCCTGCACATTGTTGCCCGACAGGACACCGGGCGAGCCGATAGTGGCTCCGTCCGCGTCGGACTGACTCGGGGTGCCGTCCGACGCGCCGGTGTGACCACAGAAGTTGCCGAACGCGGGGTTGAGAACACCGACCACGTCCACGGAATTGCCGCATACATTCACCGGAACACTCACCGGCGCCTGCACATTGTTGCCCGACAGGACACCGGGCGAGCCGATAGTGGCTCCGTCCGCGTCGGAGTCGGCGAAGGCGGCGCTGCCGCACAGGTTCAGGATGCTCGTCGCGGTCGCAGCCACGACCGCCCCCCTGCTCAGGGTCTGTCGCATCGTTCGTTGTCTTCCTGCTTGGAGAGATGGGGAAAGCCGGCCCTGGAGTCGAAAGAGCGTTCCAAGGCCGGCTGTGACGCAGCCAGGGCGGCTGCTGCAACGCCGTCAGTTGATGCTGCAGATGGCGCCGGACGCCGGGTTCAGCAGACCGAGGGCGCTGATCGTGTTACCGCAGAGGTTGGCCGGAACGTGCAGAGGGATCTGGACCACGTTGCCGGAGATGAAACCCGGTGAGTTCGTGGCGGAGCCCTGGGCGCCCGTGTCGGCGATGGCCGGGGCAGCCGCGCCCACTGCCATGATTGCGCCCGCGACGACAGCAGCACTCTTCTTCATGAAGTTTCCCTTCTCTGTTCGGTCATGCCCTGTGTCGGCCGAAGCCGAAGCGAGCGCAGCATGAATAGCTCGCACCATGACCTACAGGCTGTAAACGAGGCATAGACAGCCGAAGCAACTGCGGAACGCGAGGCGATGTGAATTCACCCGAACGCTCCTTGGTAATTTCTTGCGACAATTCGCCTGCCTGGCACCAGGTCACCGGTTGTTACCGATAAGCCATCGGAGTGAACACGAGCAACCACACACGGCTGCGGCCGTTGACCAGAGCGCTCCGGTGGACGGAGTCTCTCAGAAGGGACCAGCTAGTGATCAAGAAGGTAATGGCCGCAACGGCTGTCGCTGTTTCCGTCGTCGGCGCCTCGGCTGCCGCCGCACCGCAGGCACTGGCAATCAGTGACGACGGTGGCACGACGTCCACCAACGGCGACGGTGCCATCCAGGAGTTCGGCAACTCGACCACGAACGGCAACATGAGCCCTCAGATGGCTCTGATCCAGGGTTCGCTGAACAAGCCGTGTGTCGGCCTGCCGGCCAAGGCGAACGCAGGCTCCATCGTCGGTGTCGTGCCGGTCACCGTACAGGACATCCCCATCCTGTCGGCCCCCCAGAACCAGCAGTGTGTCGAGAGCTCCACCCAGGCCAAGGGCGACGAACCGCTCTCGCACATCCTGGATGACATCCCGGTCCTGTCCGGCAACGGCACGAACAACGGCAGCTGACCGCGGCACCGTGCGAGCGGGCCGCCGAGCACATCGGCGGCCCGCTTTCGTGTGCCCACTTCGTCGTGCCGCCTTCGTGTGCCGACTCACTTCTTGGTGTAGAGCGCCTCGATCTGGTGCGCGTACGCCCTCATCACCGCGTGCCGCTTGACCTTGAGGGACGGGGTGAGCAGGCCGTTCTCCTCGTTGAACTCGCCCTCCACCAGCCGGAACTCCCGGATGGACTCGGCGCGGGAGACCGCCTGGTTCGCGTAGTCCACGGCCTTCTGGACATCGGCGCGCATCCGGGGGTCGTGGACCAGCTCGGACATGGGGGTGTCGGCGGGCATGCCGCGGACGTAGAGCCAGTGGGTGATGTCCTCGGCGTCGAGGGTGATCAGAGCGGCGACGTACGGGCGGTTGTCGCCGACGACGATGCACTGGCCGACCGGCGGGCGGCTGCGCAGGCGGTCCTCCAGGACGGCCGGAGAAACGTTCTTGCCGCCGGAGGTGACGAGGATGTCCTTCTTGCGGCCGGTGATGGTGAGGTAGCCGTCCTCGTCGAGGGAGCCCAGGTCGCCGGTGGCGAACCACTCGTCGGTGAGGACGGCGTCGGTGGCGGCCTTGTTGTTCCAGTAGGAACCGAAGACGATGCCGCCCCGGATGAGTACCTCGCCGTCCTCGGCGATGCGGACCGCCGTACCGGGGACGGGCTGGCCGACCGTGCCGGGGCGGGGCCGCAGCGGCGGGACGATGGTGGCGGCCGCAGTGGTCTCGGTGAGGCCGTAGCCCTCGTAGACGATGATGCCGGCGGCGTAGAAGAAGAGGTTGAGGTTGCGGTCGAGCGGGGAGCCGCCGCTGATGGCGTAGCGCATACGGCCGCCGAGTTCCTTGCGGACGCGGCGGTAGACCAGCAGGTCGTAGAGGGCCCAGGCGGCGTACAGGCCGAGGCCAGGCCCCTTGCCCGTGCCGAGAAACTTGTTCAGGTACGTCTCCCCGAAGCGGACCCCGATACGGTCCGCGCGGTCGAAGGAGGCGCCGCGGCCGATGCGTTCGGCGGTGGCGCGGCCCGTGGCGTGGATCTTCTCGAAGAGGTACGGGACGCCGACGAGGAAGGTCGGGCGGAATGCGTGCAATGCGGGGCGGAGTTCGTCGGGCTTGATGCTCGGGAAGTGACCCAGTTCGATGCGGGCCATCAGACAGGCGATCTGGAGGCTGCGGCCCAGGATGTGGGCGAGCGGGAGAAAGAGGAGGGTGGAGGCCACCTGGCCGGTGACTTCCTTGAAGACGGGGTGGAGCAGTTCGACCGTGTTGGCGGCCTCGGCGTGGAGGTTGGCGTGGGTGAGGATGCAGCCCTTGGGGCGGCCGGTGGTTCCCGAGGTGTAGCAGAGGGTCGCGGGTGTGTCGGGAGTGAGGGCGGTGCGGCGCTTGGTGAGCTCCTCGTCGGGGATGTCACGGCCCAGGTCGATGAGTTGGGTGAGCGCGTCCCCCGCTGTGTCAGCAGCTGATGTCGGCGTGAGCTGCCACAGGCGCGGGGGTTGGGAGTGACGGGCCGTGCCCGTGGCTACGGCCTCCGCGTTCTCGGCGGTCTCCACGATCACGAGGCGGGCGCCGGAGTCCCGTACGATCCACTCGATCTGCTCGGGTGAGGACGTGGCGTAGATGGGCACGGACTGGCCACCGGCCGCCCAGATGGCGAAGTCGAGGACCGTCCACTCGTAGCGGGTGCGGGACATCATCGCGATACGGCCGCCCGGTTCGAGGCCGGCGGCGATCAACCCCTTGGCGGCGGCGGTGACTTCGCGGGCGAAGACGGCTGCCGTGACCGGTTGCCAGGCACCGTGTGTCTCCCGGCGCAGGACCACGGCGTCGGGGGCCTCGGCCGCGTTGGTGAAGGGCAGGTCGGCGATGGTGCCGGTCGCCGCCCTCGGGGCGAGGGCGGGCGTGCGCGCCTCCCGGACGACGCCGTGCTCGTCTCTGACGACCTCGACCTTGACGCGATTCACCAGGTCGGAGCGCTGCTTCGCCTGCCTCAAGTCCTTACGTACGCTCATGACGGCTCCCGGTCGCGTCGTTGCTGACGTGTTGCCGTACGTACAACTGCCGCTTACTGGGAAGTAAACTTACCCAGGCGTAGGAGAAGTTCAACGGGTTTCACTCAATTTGCTCACCGGCCCCACGGGTGTGACAGGGCCCCGGACGCGGCCTGCCTGGTCCAGCCTCCGGGACGCCGTTTCGATGGCGTCTGCCAGGTCGTGCAGGTCCTCGTCCTCCGTGGTGTACGCCAGTTCCTCCGCCCGGTCGGACAGTTGGCGCAGGTCGGGGCGGCCGGGGAGGTCGCTCCAGCGGCTGTCGCCTTGGCGGAGGGCGTCGGCGAAGTAGGCGGCCACGGCGGCGACTTGGAGACGGTCGGGTGAGGCGTTCCACAGGTCGTCGTGGAGGGCGTCCGTCTCCAGGGAGCCCGACTCCTCGTGCGGCGCCCGGGTGTCGGGGTCGAGCCAGCGGACGGTCGCCGTGGCGAGGTGGCCGGAGGCGCCGGGCCGGACTCGGACGGCGTAGAGAGCGGTGACCGTGTGGCCGGGGCCGACCTCGCCGCCGTCGACCCGGTCGTTGCGGAAGTCCTCGTCGGCTACCTGGCGGTTGTCGTAGCCGATCAGCTGGAACTCGGCGACCGTCTCCGGGTCGAAGGTCACCTGCGCCTTGGCGTCGCGGGCCATGAGGTCGATGTTGCGCGGGAGTTCGGAGGAGAAGACCTCATGAGCCTCTTCCTGCGTCGACACGTACGTCGTGTGGCCGTCGCCCTCGTCGGCGAGGCGCTCCATGAGGGCGTCGCCGTAGTCGCTGCCCACACCGACACCGAAAAGCGTGATCCCGTGCTCGCGCCGGGACTCGGCGATGCGTTCGAGAATCGTGTCCGCGTCGGTCTCGCCGGTGTTGGCGAGCGCATCGGAGAGGAGCACGACCCGGTTCGTCGCGCCCTCGCGCAGGCCCTCGACGGCGGTGGCGTAGCCGGTGCCCACGCCTGCACCGAGGTTGGTGGAGTTGGTGGGTTCCAGGCTCTCGATGGCGTCGTGGACGCGGTCGCGGCCGCCGTCGTCGTCCAGGCGGGTCATCGGCAGGACCGTCTCCGCCTCGTCGCTGAAGGTGACGATCGCGACCGAGTCGTCGTCGCGCAGCCGGTCCGCCATCACGCCGAGGGCGTCCTGGGCCAGGTCGAGGCGGCCCGGTTCGCCCATGGAACCGGAGACGTCGATGACGAACGTGAGGACGGCGGGAGGCCGTTCCCCCTCGTTCTCCTCACCTCGCGTGGCCAGGCCCACCCGGACCAGGGACCAGTCCCCGTCGGCCGATTCCTCCGTGCGGGCGCCGTCGACCGTGACGGAGAAGCCGCTGCCGTCGGGGCGTTCGTAGTCCTGGCGGAAGCTGTTGACGAACTCCTCCGGGCGGACCGTCGACGGGGCCGGCAGGCCCCCGTCGGCGAGGGTGCGGCGCGCGTACCCGTACGAGGCGGTGTCGACGTCGAGGGCGAAGGTGGATAGGTAGTCGGAGGAGGGGGCGAACTCGCGGTAGTCGTCGCCCCGCTGCTCACCCTCGGCCGTGCCGTCGTCCTGGTCGGGGGCGGGTGCGGGCAGGCCGTCCGCACGGCCTCCGCTGCTGTTGTGGCGGTCGTACGACGACGAGTTGCCACCGCCGTCGCTGCCCGCGCCGCACGCGGTGAGCAACAGGCCGCTCGCGGCGGTCAGGGCGACGAACACGCCGCGCAGCCGCCGTGTTCGGTTGCGTTCCATCTCTGGTGCCCCCTCGGTCCGTTGACGTCGACCTTTGTGACTGTGACGCGCCAGGGGGCCGGGACGTGCGCGATGGAGCATTGCGGATGGATTGCGAAGCGGCCACGGCGAGGGCCCGTCGAGACCGGTAGGTGATCTTCCGTTGACCTAGGAGACCACGTCCTTGCGGGCGAAACCCCTGAAGGCCAGGGCGAACAGCACCAGTGCGTACGTTATGGAAATCGCCGTGCCCTGGATCATGCCGGCCCACTCCGGACGGGGCTGCACGGCGTCCGCCCACGCGAACTGCCAGTGCGCGGGCAGGAAGTCCCGCCAATCACCGAGGGCGGTGACCGCGTCGAGGACGTTGCCGACGATGGTCAGGCCGACCGCGCCGCCGACGGCACCGAGGGGCGCGTCCGTCTTGGTGGACAGCCAGAACGCGAGCCCGGCGGTGACCAGTTGGGACACGAAGATGTATGCCACCACAATGACCAGGCGCTGGGCGGCCGTGCCCGTGGAGAGGCTGCCTCCGGTGGGGATCTGCAGCGGGCCCCAGCCGTATGCCACCGCGCCGACGGCGAGGGCCACCAGCGACAGCAGCACCATCGCGGCGAGGCTGAGGCCGAGCCCCACGACGAGCTTGGACCACAGCAGGCGGGCCCGGGGTACGGGCGCCGCGAGCAGATAGCGCAGGGAGGACCAGCTCGCCTCGGAGGCGATGGTGTCCCCGCAGAACAGCGCGACGGGGATGACCAGCAGGAACCCGGCGGACACGAAGAGGTTCACCGCGGCGAAGTTCGCCCCGGACGCGGTGGCCGTGTCCATCAGGTTGATGCGGTTGCCGCCGCCGTCGCCGTCGCCCGGTTCGCCGCCGATGGCGAAGGCGACGGCCAGGACGAACGGCAGCGCGGCGAGGATGCCTCCCATGACGATGGTCCGGCGGCGCTTCAGCTGCCGGACGAGCTCCACGCGCAGCGGCAGCGTCCGCCCCGCCCGGTAGCCGGAGGCGACCTCGGCGCTCGCCGTGCTCTCGGCGAGTGTGCTGCTCATGCGGAACCTCCGATCAGGGTGAGGAACGCGTCCTCCAGGCGGCGGTGGGGTCCCACCGACTCCACGGGTACTTCAAGCCGTACGAGTTCCGCGATCAGGCGCTGGGCGCTGCCGTCGGTGTCGAGGCGGACCAGGAACCCGCCCTCGGCGCTCGCGGCGGAGGCCACGCCGGGCAGGGCGCCGACCTTCTCGACGACGGGCTCCTCCACGGGGGAGGCGGTGCCGACGAGCAGGGTCTCGCCCGAGCCGATGATCTCGCCGACCGGGCCCGCCTGGACGAGGCGCCCGCGGTCCATGACCACCAGGTGCGTGCAGGACTGCTCGACCTCGGCCAGCAGGTGGCTGGAGACGATGACCGTGCGCCCGGCGGCCGCGTACCGGATCAGGACCTCGCGCATCTCGCGGATCTGGGGCGGGTCGAGCCCGTTGGTCGGTTCGTCGAGGATGAGCAGGTCCGGCAGGCCGAGCATCGCCTGGGCTATGGCGAGGCGCTGGCGCATGCCCTGGGAGTAGGTGCGCACCGCGCGGGACAGCGCGTCGCCCAGGCCCGCGATCTGAAGGGCCTCGTCCAGGTGGGCGTCCTCGGGCGGGCGGCCCGTCGCCCGCCAGTACAGCTCCAGGTTGTCACGGCCGGACAGATGCGGCAGGAAGCCCGCGCCCTCGACGAAGGCGCCCACGCGGGACAGCACCGGGGCGCCCGGGCGGATGGCGTGGCCGAAGACGCGGATCTCGCCGTCGTCCGGCTTGATCAGGCCCATGAGCATGCGCAGTGTGGTCGTCTTGCCCGCGCCGTTCGGCCCGAGCAGGCCGAGGACCTGGCCCTTCTCCACGCGGAACGACAACTCCCGTACCGCGTACTGGTCCGCCGACTTCGCGTACCGCTTGCTCAAGTCGGTGATCTGGAGCGGGACGTCCGACAGGCCCGCCTCCGCCGCCGACGCGGGTGCACTGCGGTGGCGGCCGGTCAGCAGCAGGGTGAGCGCCACCAGCGCGCCCGCCAGCGGCAGCCACCACACCCACGCGGGCAGCGGCGCCGCCGCGGTGGACACCCCGGAGGCCGTCGGAACCAACAGGTCACTCTTCAGGGACACGGTGTACGTCGCCGAGGTCACCGGGGACGCGTAGCCGAGGTCGGTGGAGGCGAGGACCAGGCGGAGCCGGTGGCCCGCT
The DNA here is from genome assembly GCF_053591955.1 of Streptomyces sp. NPDC002845. NCBI lineage: Bacteria > Bacillati > Actinomycetota > Actinomycetes > Kitasatosporales > Streptomycetaceae > Streptomyces > Streptomyces sp. NPDC002845. The sequence continues at coordinate 14,788 of NZ_JBSFUU010000027.1, forward strand.
TCCACCTCGTGGTCGATGGCGGGCAGGGTGATCGTGACGTCCTTGCCGTCCTTGGCGCCCTCGACGCGGAGGGGGGCCACCAGCTGGGAGGGCAGCACCTGCTGGGTGCCGGCCGGACCGACGTCGTAGACCTTGCCGAAGAGAACGGCGTCATCGGTGGAGGACGTCACGTGCACGGTGGCTGTCGGCGATCCGGTGATCCGCAGGTCCTCGCCGACCGGGGCCGACTCGAACTGGGCGTACTGGCCGGGGAAGTCGAGTGAGATCCCGACGCCGAGGGACGACAGCTGGGCGAGGCCACCGCCGCCGAGGCCCGGGAGGGCGGAGACGGCGGGCGGGTTGGCGCCCGGCGGGTTGTCGAAGGTCTGCTCGCGCCCGGTCAGGACGATGGTCTGCTGCCCGCTCTCCAGACCGGGGTATGTGTCACTGCTCGCGCCCCGCAGCTGGGCGGTGCCGTCGGTGGAGTCGATTCCGCCCGTCCGGGTGACACGGAAGGCGGAGCCGGTGTCGACGCCCGGCTCGTTCTTCAGATAACGGTCGAACCAGGCGGTGACCCGGGCCTCGACCCGGTCGGTCTCCATGTCGCCGCCGTCGTGCCCGCCCGCGATCCAGTCGACGTCCACCGGAGCGCCGTTGGCACGGATCGCCTTGGCGGCGGCATCGGCCTGGCCGAGCGGGAAGAGGGAGTCGGACTGGCCCTGTACAAGGAGGGTGGGCACCATGATGCGGTCGGCGACGGCGGAGGGGCTGCGCTCCTCCAGCAGCTCCACCGCGTCCGCGTCGGGCGTCCCGGACTCGGCGACCCGGTCGTACATCTCGCACAGCTGTGCCTCGAACCGGTCGCAGCCGCCGCCGCTGTTGAAGAAGATGCCGGTCCAGAGCTTCTTGAAGACGCCGTTCGGGAACAGCGCGTCCGCCAGGTTCCAGTACGTGATCGCCGGTGCGATGGCGTCCACCCGCTGGTCGTACCCGGCCGCCAGCAGCGAGATCGCCCCGCCGTACGAGGCGCCGGTGACACCCACGCGCGGGTCGCCGCTCTTGTCGAGCTCGACCTCGGGCCGCTCGGCCAGCCAGTCGATCAGACGGGAGACGTCGGCGACCTCGCCCTCGGGGTCGTTCAGCCCGATCCTGCCGGTCGACTGCCCGAAACCGCGCGCTGACCAGGTCAGCACCGCATACCCGTCGCGCGCCAGCTCCTCCGCCTGCTCGCGTACGCCGTCCTTGCTGCCGCCGAAGCCGTGGCCGAGCAGGACGGCCGGACGGCGACCACCCGAGCCCGCGGTGAAGTACGAGGTGTCGATCCGCGCCCCGTCTCCCAAAGCCATGACGCTGTCGGCACGTCGCACCGCCGGTGCATCGTCCGAGGCGCCGGCGGTCCACACACCGGCGCCGGCGAGCACGGCGACGGCCGCGGCCGCTGTCACGGCGACCCAGCGGCGCGGCCCTCGCAATGCGGACAGTCGAAGATCCATGCGTCAACGGTAAGGGCACCCACCGACAGCGAATGTCGCCGTCAGTCTGAACCCTGGACCATCCCACAGGATTACGGGTCCTCCTCCTCGTACCGCGAACGCGGTATGCGAAGCGACCTGAACCCCACGTGTGACCTGCGGAAACAAAGCCGGAGTACACCAGGTCGACCGGGAGGCACACCCTCCGGCGCACGGCGTGGCCTGTGCGCCGCACCGGAGCGACGGCGCACAAGTGACAGCTGATTGACAACAACGCTCGTGCCGCCGGCCGCGCTCAGTGGTTGCGCGGGAAGCCGAGGTCGACGCCCACCGGGGCGTCGGACGGGTCGGGCCAGCGCGAGGTGACGACCTTGATGCCGAGCCAGGGGCCGTCCTCGTAGCCCTCGACGGTGTACCCGGTGCCGTCCAGCACCACCTCGGAACCCCGGGCCGCCGCGCCCGCCACATAGGACGCCACCTTGTCGCGGTGCGCGGCGGTGATCAGCGGGCCAGTCTGGGACATCGGCGCGCACCCCTTGGGCACCGCCGAGTCCGGAAACGCAGAACCCGGGTGCCACTGTTGCAGATGGTCAGCCGACTGATCGCCGCGGTGGTGAGCCTCGCCGTCGCCATGGTCAGCGTGTTCAGCGGCATCGTCGTGCACGACCCGTTGCGCGAGATGGCAACCGACGCCCCTGCCGGCTCCGACGCGAACCACTGGTGGCCGCTGCTGGTCTACGGGCCCTGGGCAGTGGCCTCCTTGTCGATCCAGCGGGCCGCTCTGCACCAGCATCGCCGTGCCACACATTCATGGGGCGTTGTGCTGTTCCTACTCCGCCGTGGCCATGGTGCTGTGCGTCACCCGGGCGCCGAGGACACTCCCGGTATTTCCGCTGCGGCAATCCCGGCGATTTCGGCACTGACCTGTTTCCAGCGACGGTGCGTCACGCTGACCCGGGCGCCCCGCAAGGCCACTTCTCGGCACCGCAATGCCTCACCCTCCTCCAAGTGGGCTTTCAGAGCCTGAGTCCGGCACCCGGCGGCCCGGATCCGCCCATCCGAGGGACGAGTGTCCGGGACCAGGGGAACACCTGCTCCAAAAGCGAACATTCCGAATGTAATCGCCATGGTGCGCCACCCCTTCCGCGGAATAGAGATACCCACCAGCATGAACAGGCCGGGCCCGACCACCCCGGCAGCGAGGGGGAAGTACATCGTTGCGCGGGCTGACGAATCCCGGAGGGATCATCATGCAGAGAGCCGTGAAGCAGGCAAAACAGGCAATGGAGTGGCTGGCCGCCGCAGCGTCCAATCCACAGGCCTGCAAGCGCCAGTGGCGCGGAGAATCCGGCATCTCGGTGCTGGCCTGCGGGCGTTTCTGGGACGTGCTGAGCGTCCCGGAGGAGTTGGGCGTACTGGCCCTCGACACCCTGCTGTGCATCCCGCAGGCGCCCGGGCCCGCGCTCGCGGACGCCGCCGCCCGCCGCGTGGGCTTCTTCCTGCCTCCGGATCCCGCAGGCAGCTGGATCGGCTCGGACATTCGCTATCTGGGCAAAGGCGGGTGGATCAAAGCGCCCGCGCCGCATCGGGCGGCAGGAAATCTGCGCTGGCTGGTCCCGCCCGACGGCACCGGCTCCCTGTTCGTGCCCGCCGCCGTGGAGCTGGCCCTGCAGCAGGCCCTCGGCACCCTCGCCGCGCAGGCCGGCACGCGGCGGCGGTGCCCGATGTGCGGGACGGCCCCCGCGCGGCTCTACAGCCACAGTGGCGGCCGACCCGGCTGACCACCCACCCCCCGCCGAGGACATCGCGGAGTGAATGCGCCGAGGCGCGGGGGCATTCGGCAAAGGGGGGCCCTTCAGCAAACGGACACCAGGTCGGCCGGATGAGCCGGGGGCGGTTCGGCGACGCGTTCCCACCGGCCGGAACGGCGTGTGACGTCTGCCGAAGTCTGACGTTGCCACCACGTTGCCGCAGTGATCGCAACGAGGGCAGTCCACTGTGCGTCCTGCGCACCGGGGACCATCCGGCCACTGTCCTGCCACTCCGTGAGCAAGGCTGCGTAGATGGGTGGGTCGTCCCGGAGCATGCCGGTGAGGCCGCCGTACCGTACCTGTCGATCCGTGCTCGCCGGCAGGCGATAGGCGGCGATGCCTGTGCGTTCCATGTCGCTGCCAACGCGCCCGCGCACGACAGTGGTACGCCCGGGCCCCGGTATGCCCCTCATCGGGGGAAGCGGCATCCCCCGATCGGGGCCATACGGTTGTCGGAAAGGAGTATCGCCCGCCTCAGTGGTTGCGCGGGAAGCCGAGGTCGACGCCCGCCGGGGTGTCGGACGGGTCGGGCCAGCGCGAGGTGACCACCTTGCCGCGGGTGTAGAAGTGCGTGCCGTCGTTGCCGTAGATGTGGTGGTCGCCGAAGAGGGAGTCCTTCCAGCCACCGAAGGAGTGGTAGCCGACGGGGACCGGGATCGGCACGTTCACGCCGACCATGCCCGCCTCGATCTCCAGCTGGAAGCGGCGGGCGGCGCCGCCGTCCCGGGTGAAGATCGCGGTGCCGTTGCCGAACGGCGAGGCGTTGATGAGGGCGACGCCCTCCTCGTACGTCTCCGCGCGCAGCACGCACAGCACCGGGCCGAAGATCTCGTCCTTGTACGCGTCCGAGTCGGTCGGCACCTTGTCGAGCAGCGAGATGCCGATCCAGTGGCCGTCCTCGTAGCCTTCGACGGTGTAGCCCGTGCCGTCGAGGACGACCTCGGAGCCCTGGGCCGCCGCGCCGGTCACGTACGAGGCCACCTTGTCGCGGTGGGCTGCGGTGATCAGTGGGCCCATCTCCGACGTGGGGTCGTTGCCCGGGCCGATCTTGATCTTCTCGGCGCGCTCGCGGATCTTCTCCACCAGCTCGTCGCCGATCGCGCCGACGGCGACGACGGCGGAGATGGCCATGCAGCGCTCGCCCGCCGAGCCGTACGCGGCCGACACCGCGGCGTCCGCCGCCGCGTCCGGGTCCGCGTCCGGGAGGACCAGCATGTGGTTCTTGGCGCCGCCCAGTGCCTGGACGCGCTTGCCGTTCGCGGAGGCCGTGGTGTGGATGTAGCGGGCGATCGGGGTCGAGCCGACGAAGGAGACCGCCTTGACGTCCGGGTGTTCCAGGAGGCGGTCGACGGCCACCTTGTCGCCGTGGACGATGTTGAAAACGCCGTCGGGCAGCCCGGCCTCGGCCAGCAGCTCGGCGAGCTTCATGGCGGCCGAGGGGTCCTTCTCGCTGGGCTTCAGCACGAATGTGTTGCCGCAGGCGATGGCGAGCGGGAACATCCACATCGGCACCATGGCCGGGAAGTTGAACGGCGTGATGCCGGCCACGACACCCAGCGGCTGCCGGATCGAGGACACGTCGACACGACTGGCGACCTGCGTGGACAGCTCCCCCTTCAGCTGCACGCTGATCCCGCAGGCCAGGTCGACGATCTCCAGGCCGCGCGCGACCTCACCGAGCGCGTCCGAGTGCACCTTGCCGTGCTCGGCGGTGATCAGCTCGGCGATGGCGTCGCGGTTGGCGTCGAGCAGCGCGCGGAACTTGAAGAGGATCGAGGTGCGCTGGGCCAGCGAGGACTGGCCCCAGGTCACATACGCTTCCTTGGCGGCCTGTACCGCCGCGTCCACCTCGTCCACGGACGCGAGGGCGACCCGCGTGGTCACCGCGCCGGTCGCGGGGTCGGTGACCGGCCCGTACGCACCCGACGCACCCTCGACGGTCTTGCCGCCGATCCAGTGGTTGACGATCTTCGTCATGCCCAAGAACTCCTTCACAGATGCCGGCGTCGGGTCGAGACATGCCGGTCGTACACCTCGCGTGCCTTGACCGCCGACGAGCGGGTCGCGGTCTCGGCCACGGGTACATCCCACCAGGCCTGGGCGGGAGGTGCGCCCGACACTGTGTCTGCCGTTTCGGTCTCCACGTAGACACATGTGGGAGTGTCGGCGTCCCGTGCCTCGGCGAGGGCCGACCGCAGCTCACGGACGGTCTTCGCGCGCAGCACCGTCATGCCCAGGCTGGCCGCGTTGGCGGCGAGGTCCACGGGCAGCGGGGCGCCCGTGTAGGTGCCGTCCTCGGACCGGTAGCGGTACGCGGTGCCGAACCGCTCGCCGCCGACCGACTCCGACAGGCCGCCGATGGAGGCGTACCCGTGGTTCTGAAGGATCAGGATCTTGATCGGGATGTGCTCCTGTACGGCCGTCACGATCTCCGTCGGCATCATCAGATACGTCCCGTCGCCGACCAGCGCCCACACGGGCCGCCCGGGCGCGGCCATCCGTACGCCGATCGCGGCCGGGATCTCGTAGCCCATGCAGGAGTAGCCGTACTCCAGGTGGTACTGGTCCTTCGACCGCGACCGCCACAGTTTGTGCAGGTCACCGGGGAGCGAGCCGGCCGCGTTGATGAGGATGTCCTCCTCGTCGACGATCTCGTCGAGGAGGCCGAGCACCTGGGGCTGGGTGGGCCGGATGTCCGGCTCCTCCGCCTCGAAGCAGGCGTCCACGCGCTGTTCCCAGCGCTCCTTGTCCTGCGTGTACTCGGCGGCGTACGCCCGGTCCACCGTGTAACCGTGCAGTTCGAGCGCCTCGGTGAGCTCCTCCAGGGCCACCCGTGCGTCCGCGATCAGCGGCAGCGCGGCGAGCTTGTGGGCGTCGAAGGGCGCGATGTTGAGGTTGAGGAAGCGGACGCCGTCGGCGGTGAAGAGGGTGCCGGAGGCGGTGGTGAAGTCGGTGTACCGGGTGCCCACGCCGATCACCAGGTCGGCGGTGCGGGCGAGTTCGTCGGCGGCCGCGGTGCCGGTGTGGCCGATGCCGCCGACGTCCTGCGGGTGGTCCCATCTCAGGGAGCCCTTGCCGGCCTGCGTGGACGCGACGGGGATGCCGGTGGTCTCGGCGAGTTCGGCGAGCGCGCCCTCGCCCCGGCCGTGGTGGACCCCGCCGCCCGCGACGATCAGCGGCCGCCGTGCCGCGCGGATCTCCCGTACGGCACCGGACAGTTCGGACGCGTCGGGCGCCGGGCGCCGCACGGTCCAGGTCCGCTCGGCGAAGAAGTCCTCCGGCCAGTCGTACGCCTCCGCCTGGACGTCCTGCGGAAGCGCCAGCGTCACCGCGCCGGTGTCCACCGGGTCGGCGAGTACGCGCATCGCCTGCAGGGCGGCCGGGATCAGCGCTTCGGGGCGGGTGATCCGGTCGAAGTACTTCGACACCGGCCGCAGGCAGTCGTTGACGGACACATCACCGGCGTACGGCACTTCGAGCTGCTGGAGCACCGGGTCGGCCGGGCGGGTCGCGAAGATGTCACCGGGCAGGAGCAGCACCGGAAGGTGGTTGACGGTCGCGAGGGCGGCACCGGTGACCAGGTTGGTCGCGCCCGGCCCGATCGACGTCGTCACGGCGTGCGCCGACAGCCGGTTGGACTGCCGGGCGTAGCCGACTGCCGCATGCACCATCGCCTGCTCGTTGCGGCCCTGGTGGTACGGCATGACGGGGGGTGTGGGGGGTGTCCCCCCACTGGGCACAGTGGCGTACTCGATGAGCGCCTGCCCGAGGCCGGCGACATTGCCGTGGCCGAAGATGCCCCAGGTGGCGCCGATCAGCCGCTGCCGTGCGCCGTCCCGTTCCGTGTACTGGGCGGCCAGGAACCGCACCAGCGCCTGCGCGACCGTCAGCCTCGTCGTTGAGGTCATCGGGGTCATCGGTATCCCTCTGTGCTCTCCAGGGCCTGTCTGGGGTGGACCCTGTGCTCACCGGGCGGCGGACCGGATGGCAGCGGGTCCGCCGTTGTCGTCCATGGTGTGGCCGCGAACGCCCCGTGTGGGAGACCTCCGGCGCGGGGGCCGTAGCGGGCGGGGAGTCGTCGCTCGCACTTCGCTCCTGCCAGGGCGAAGCGGCTTCCCGCGCCGGAGGCGATCTGGTCCCGGGCGTCACGGGGCGCGTCCGTGAGGTCCGAGACCCCGCTGAACGCGCTTTCCCCGCCCGGGAAGGGGAACTGTCCGTCATCGAGGCGCGTCGCACAAGCCTCACCGCCCGGCGGCAGGAGGCGCCGGCCCTCGGGTACGTACAGCTCGGTCATGCGGCGGCCCTCACAACAGTCCTACCGCGGTGTCCACGGCCGCGGCGACATCGCCGTCCGCCGGGTACAGCAGCGAACGGCCCACCACCAGGCCCTGGACGGTGGGGAGCTGAAGGGCGCCGCGCCATTTCTCGTACGCGCCCTCCTGGTCGTCCCCGACCTCGCCGCCCAGCAGCACGGCCGGCAGGGTCGAGGTCTCCATGACGCGGGCCATGTCGTCGGGGTTCTCGGTGACGGGGACCTTCAGCCAGGTGTACGCCGAGTTCCCGCCCAGGCCGGAGGCGATGGCGATGGACCTGGTGACGGCGTCGGCGCTCAGATCGTTGCGGACCCTGCCCTCGGGGGTGCGACGGCTGAGGAACGGCTCGACGAACACGGGGAGCCGGCGCGCGGCCATGTCGTCGATGGCCCGGGCGGTGGACTCCAGGGTGTCGAGGGAGCCCGGGTCGTCGTAGTCGATGCGCAGCAGCAGCTTGCCCGCGTCGAAGCCGAGGCGCTCGATGTCCTGCGGACGGTGCCCGGTGAACCGGTCGTCCATCTCGAAACAGGCGCCCTGCAGTCCGCCGCGGTTCATGGACCCGAGGACGACCTTGTGGTCGAGCGCGCCGAGCAGGAGCAGGTCGTCGAGGATGTCGGCGGTGGCGAGGACGCCGTCGACGCCGGGCCTGCTGAGTGCCAGGCAGAGGCGTGTCAGCAGGTCGGCGCGGTTGGCCATGGCGAACGTGCGGTCGCCGACGGACAGGGCACCGCGGGCCGGGTGGTCGGCGGCGACGATCATCAGCCGGCCGGTGTCGCCCAGCAGCGGCCGCCGGGCACGCCGGGCTGCGGCCTCCGCCATGGCCTCGGGGTGCCGGGTGCGGGTGCGGACGAGGGCGGACACGTCGACGGCACTCACGGCGCTCATGTGACGGCTCCCGCTGTGAGGGCGGCCTCGACCTCGGCCTCGGTGGGCATCGCGGAGGAGCACTCCAGCCGGGACGCGACGATGGCGCCCGCGGCATTGGCGTACCGCATGATCCGCTCCAGGTCCCAGCCGTCGAGCAGCCCGTGGCAGAGGGAGCCGCCGAAGGCGTCGCCGGCGCCGAGTCCGTTGAGGACGTTGACGGGAAGGGGCGGCACCTCGGCGGTTTCGCCGGTGGCACCGACCGCGAGGACGCCCTTGGGGCCCTGCTTGACGACGGCGAGTTCGACGCCGGCGTCGAGGAGGGCGCGGGCCGCTGTGTGCGGGTCGCGCTCGCCGGTGGCGATCTCGACCTCGTCGATGTTGCCGACGGCGACGGTGGTGTGGCGCAGGGCCTCGGCGTAGAAGGCGCGGGCGGCCTCCGTGTCCTGCCAGAACATGGGGCGCCAGTCAAGGTCGAAGACCGTCGTACCGGCCTTGGCTCGATGGGCGAGGGCGGCCAGCGTCGCCGTACGGCTCGGCTCCTCGCTCAGGCCGGTCCCCGTCATCCAGAAGACACGGGCGTCCCGTACGGCGTCGAGGTCCAGCTCGTGTGCGTCGATCTCCAGGTCGGGGGCCTTGGGCTGCCGGTAGAAGTAGAGCGGGAAGTCGTCCGGCGGGAAGATCTCGCAGAAGGTGACCGGGGTGGGCAGGCCCGGGACCGGGGTGACCCAGCGGTCGTCGACGCCGAAGTCGCGCAGGGCCTGGTGGAGGTACTCGCCGAAGGGGTCGGCCCCGGTGCGGGTGATGACCGCCGTACGCCGTCCGAGCCGGGACGCGGCCACCGCGACGTTCGTCGCCGAGCCGCCCAGGAACTTCCCGAAGGACGACACCTGCGGCAGCGGGACCCCCGTCTGCAACGGGTAGAGGTCCACGCCGATCCGCCCCATGGTGATCAGGTCGTACGCCATCGAGTTCCCTTCCGCTGCGGCCGGACCCAAGGTCTAGCCTCGTACGGTGAGCCCTGTCAATGTTTTGTCCGGACATTCGGACCACCTATTGACAGTCTCGTTTGCGTGGCCTGAAGCTGACGCCCATGACGTCGTTGTCACCTCATTCCTCGTCACCCTCCTCACTCTCCCGTATCCGGGTCGGCTCGGCGCCCGACTCCTGGGGTGTGTGGTTCCCCGACGACCCGCGGCAGGTCCCCTGGCAGCGCTTCCTCGACGAGGTCGCCGCGTCCGGCTACGAGTGGATCGAGCTCGGCCCCTACGGCTATCTGCCCACCGACCCGGCGGTCCTCGCCGAGGAGACGGCACGGCGTGGCCTGAAGGTGTCGGCGGGGACCGTCTTCACGGGGCTGCACCACGGCCCGGACGTCTGGGAGAAGACGTGGGCCCACGTCTCGGACATCGCCGCACTGACCCAGGCCATGGGCGCGTCCCACCTGGTGGTCATCCCGTCCTTCTGGCGGGACGACAAGACGGGGCAGGTCCTTGAGCCGAGCACGCTGACGGTCGAGCAGTGGCGGCATCTGACCCAGCTCACCGAGCGGCTCGGGCGTCAGGTGCGGGAGCGATACGGGCTGGAAATCGTCGTCCACCCGCACGCGGACACGCATATCGACAGCGAGGAGAACGTGGTTCGCTTCCTCGACGGTACGGATTCGTCGTTGGTCTCGCTGTGCCTGGACACGGGGCACTACGCGTACTGCGGCGGCGACAGCGTCAAGCTGATCGAGACCTACGGGGAGCGCATCGGCTACCTGCACCTCAAGCAGGTCGACCCCGAGATCCTGGCCGAGGTCCGGGCCCAGGAGCTCCCGTTCGGGCCCGCCGTGGCCAGGGGTGTGATGTGCGAACCGCCGTCCGGGGTACCTGCGCTGGAGCCTGTGCTCGCCGCCGCGCAGAAGCTGGACGTGGATCTGTTCGCCATCGTCGAGCAGGACATGTATCCGTGCGAGCCGGACCGGCCGTTGCCTATTGCTCAGCGGACTCGGGCGTTTTTGAGGTCTTGCGGGGCGTAGGGGTCCGCCTGGCCTCCCGCGCCCTAACGTGTGACTCCTGCTTCAGGAGAGCGGGCACCCCTCCCTTTTCATCACCCGTGTCACAAACAACACCTTCGCGTCACACATGTCCCGCGTACGCGAATACCGCGTCACACTCAGTCGACAAGCACTGCCCTGTGGTAACTCTGTGTCGTTCAACGGGCACAGGTTTTGTGATCACCAGCGCAGCGCCCGGCTCCCCCTGACGGCCACCCCCGGCCGCCGCCGTGGCGCGCGCGGGGAGGTGTCATTGATGACGGACCGTCGGCTCTGGTCGTACAAGGAGATCGCGGCGCACATCCGAGTGCAGCCCGACACTGTGAGGTCGTACCGCAAGCACGGGCTCCTGCCGGCGCCCGATCACGTCGAGGGCAGAAAACTCTATTGGTATGCGGATACCGTCCGCGCCTGGGGCGCCGCCCGGCCGGGCAACCGGGGCCGCCGGGACGCCTGACCGGCCGTTCCTCAGCCCCTGGCCCCGTGCCCCGCCCCGAAGCGCTGCCCAGCGTTCCCCGGAGCGGGGCACGGCCCGTCCGGCCCGTCCACCCCGTTCAATCCGTCCGGCCCGTCGGACCCGTCCAGACCGTCCGGCCCGTTATTCCGTTGCCCGTGTCTTCGTGCTCTCCCGAGAATCGCGGGATGACCTCTGCCCCGACGCCTCCCACCCCAGCCGCCGACTTCTCCGTCAAGCCCGTACTCACCGGCGAAAAGGTCCTGTTGCGGCCCCTCGCCGAGGACGACGTGCCGGTGATGGCGCGGATTCTGTCCGACCCCGAGGTCATCCGGCTCACCGGCAGCCCGGCCGAGACATTCGGGCTCGACCGGCTGCGCTCCTGGTACGGCACTCGAAACGACCAGACCGACCGCCTCGACCTCGGGATCGTGGACCGGGCGAGCGGCGAGCTCGTCGGGGAGGCCGCGTTGAACGAGTGGGACGCGTGGAACCGCAGCTGTTGCTTCCGGATTCTGGTCGGTCCCGGTGGGCGGGATCGCGGGCTCGGCACGGAAGCCGTCCGGCTGGTCGTCGGGTACGCCTTTGAGCAACTCGGGCTGCATCGCGTCTCGTTGTACGTCTTCACCCACAATCCGCGGGCCCGGCGCGCCTATGAGAAGGCCGGGTTCGTGGCCGAGGGCGTTGAGCGGGAGGCCCTGTGGCAGGGGGGCGAATGGATCGACGCCGTGCGGATGTCGGTCCTCGAACACGAGTGGGCCGCTCATCGGGTGCGGCCCGGAAACGCGCCCGTCAGCTCCACGGTTCGATGACCGTCACCCCCGCTCCCGGCGCCGTACCCATCGCGACCAAGGCCGTCGGCGTCGCGTCCAGCGGGATCGTCGACGTGACCAGGAGGTCGGGGCGCAGGGCACCGGTGCGAACCAGTTCGAGCATGGGCGGGTAGGCGTGGGCGGCCATGCCGTGGCTGCCCAGGAGTTCGAGTTCCAGGGCGATCGCGCGGGCCATGGGGACGGGGGTCGTGCCGTCGGGTGAAGGGAGCAGGCCGACCTGGATGTGGCGGCCTCGGCGGCGGAGGCCGGCGACCGAGCTCGCGCAGGTTGCCGGGGAGCCCAGGGCGTCCAGGGAGACGTGGGCGCCGCCGGCCGTCAGTTCACGTACCGCCTCCGCCGTGTCCTCGACCTGCGAGGCGTCCACGCACTCCGCCGCGCCGAACTTCCTTGCCAGTTCCAGGGCTTGAGGCGATACGTCCACCGCCACGACCCGCGCGCCGGAAGCCGCCGCGATCATCACGGCGGACAGGCCCACGCCGCCGCAGCCGTGCACGGCCACCCATTCGCCGGCCGCCACCCGGCCCTGCGCCACCACCGCCCGGAACGCTGTGGCGAATCGGCAGCCCAGTGACGCCGCCGTCCCGAACGACAACTCCTCCGGCACCGCCACCAGGTTCACATCCGCGTGCTCCAGCGCCACGTACTCGGCGAACGAACCCCAGTGCGTGAAGCCCGGCTGCGTCTGCCGTTCGCACACCTGCTGGTCGCCCGCCGCGCAGGCCGCGCAGTTGCCGCAGGCGCAGACGAAGGGCACGGTGACCCGGTCACCGGGGCGCCAGGCGGTGACCCGGTCGCCGACTGTCTCTACGATTCCGGCGAGTTCGTGCCCGGGTACGTGCGGCACGGTGATGTCCGAATCGTGGCCCATCCAGCCGTGCCAGTCGCTGCGGCAGAGGCCGGTCGCCTCCACCCGGACCACGACCCCGTGCTCCGCCGGGACCGGGTCCGGCACGTCTCGTACTTCGGCCGGTTCCCCGAACCGTTCGAACACCACCGCGCGCATACGCTCTCGCCCTTCGTCCGGAGACAGAGATCATCATTCCGGGACGAACGGTAAACGGTAACCGGACGAACGCTAGCCGCGTGCCTCCACCTTGCCCTGGGAGTCCTGGGAATCCTGAATGTCATGGGTGCCTTGGGTGTCTCGGGCGCCTTGGGCTCGGTCCTCGCTCCCGGGCTCCGTCGTCTTCGCCCGCCCCTCCCCCTCGCTCAGCCCGAACCGCTCGTGGAGCCTGCGCAGTGGGGCGGGTGCCCACCAGGTGGCCCGGCCCGTCAGACGCATGACCGACGGGACCAGCAGGCTGCGGACGACCATGGCGTCCATCAGGACCGCGAGGGCGATGCCGAGGCCCAGCATCTTGGTGTTGGTCACGCGGGACGTGCCGATCGCGACCATCACGAGCGCCAGGATGACCGCGGCCGCGGTGATCAGGCCGCCGGTGCGCTGGAGGCCGAAGCGGACCGAGGCGCCGTGGTCGCCCGTGTGGTCGTACTCCTCCTTGATGCGGGACAGCAGGAACACGCCGTAGTCCATGGAGAGGCCGAAGGCCACGCAGAACATCAGGACGGGGAGGGTCGTCTCGATCGAGCCGGGGGTGGTGAAGGCGAGGGGGCCGGACAGGTGGCCTTCCTGGAAGACCCACACCACCGCGCCGAACATCGCCGTGAGGCTGAGCGCGTTGAGCAGGACCGCCTGGACCGGGATCAGCACGCTGCCCGTGAGAAGGAAGACCAGGAGGAGGGTGACGATCGCGATGAACGCCAGTGCCCAGGGGAGGCGATCCGCTATCGCGTCCTTGGAGTCGACCAGGACCGCCGCCGTGCCGGTCACCGAGGTCTCGAAGGGCGCTTCCGCCGCGCGGAGTTCGTCCACCAGGCGTTGTGCGCCCTCGTCGACGGCCTCGCCCCGCGGCAGCACCGTGAAGTAGGCGGAGTCGCCCTGCACCAGGGGGCCGTCCACCCGCAGGACCTCGGGCAGCTCGGCTATGCGGTCCTTGTAAGCGACGTACTGGGCATCCGTCGCCCGCCCCTCGGCCAGGACCTCCAGGCCGCCGCCGGGGCTGCCCGGGAAGCCGTCCCGGATGTGCTGCTGGACGACATGGGACTCGGCGGTCGAGGGCAGCTGGCGGTCGTCCGCCGTGCCGAACTTCACGCCCAGGAAGGGTAGTCCGAGAAGGATCAGGCCGGCGGTCGTGGCGACCGCGAAGTACGGGGCGCGGCGCATGACGAGTGTCGCCATTCGGCCCCAGGCCGCGCCCTCGTCGGATCCGCCCGCCGACGGCTGGGGCTTGCCTCGCCGGAACAGGCGCCGTAGGTCGAGGGAGTTGACCCGGTCTCCCAGCAGGACCAGTGCGGCCGGGAGGAGGATCAGGGCCGCGGCTGCCGCGAGGAGGACCACGGCGATGCCCGCGTACGCGAAGGAGCGCAGGAAGTACTGCGGGAAGAGCATCATCGCGGCCAGCGAGACGGCGACCGTGAGGGCCGAGAAGAGGACCGTGCGGCCCGCTGTGCGCAGGGTTGTGCCCACGGCCGTCAACGGGTCGGCCCCCGCGGCCAGTTCCTCGCGGAAGCGGCGCACGATGAACAGGGCGTAGTCGATGGCCAGGCCGAGGCCCAGGGCCGTGGTGAGGTTCAGCGCGAAGACCGAGACGTCCGTGAGCTCGGTGAGGCCGCGCAGCACCGCGTTGGTCCCCAGGATCGCGACGATACCGACGCCGAGCGGGAGCAGGGCGGCGACCGCGCTGCCGAAGACCATCACCAGGAGCACGAGGGTCACCGGCAGGGCGATCACCTCGGCGCGCAGCAGGTCCTCCTGGATGACCTGCTGCATCTCGCTCCGTACGGCGAGAGGGCCGCCGATCGTGACCTCGACCGGGCCGTGCGTACCGCGCAGCTCGGGCGCGATGCGGTTCAGGGTCTGGTTCGCGGTGGTCTCGTCGCCCGTGACGCGGGCCGCGATCAGCGCCTCGTGGCCGTCCTCCGCGCGCAGGGCGGGCGAGTTCTCCTGCCAGTACGAGCCGACACCTATGACGCCTTCCTCGGCGGCGAGCCGGGACACCAGTCGCTCGGCCTCGGCGGCGGCCTCCGGGTCGTCGACGGTGGCGTCGCCCGCGTCGACGAGGAGCAGCAGGTTCGGCTGCGAGGCCGGGAACTCGCGCTCCAGCGCCTTCGTCGCGTAGGTGGACTGTGCGTCCGGGTCCTCCCAGCCGCCGCTGCCCAGGCGGTCCGCGACGTCGCTGCCCGCCAGCACCGCGAGGGCGGTGAGGAGCAGGGCGATGAGCAGGGACAGCCGTGGGCGCGCGGTCACGAAGCGGGTCCAGCCGCCGATCGGCGGTGTCCCGTTGACTTCGGTCATTCTGCGGTGTCCCCTTCACCATGACCCCGTGTCCCGCCATTCGCGCAGGCAGCACGGGTCGACCATTGCCATAGACTGGCAAACACGAGTCGTTGCTCGCGTTTCCCTAGAATGCGAGCGACTGCTCGCGTTTGTCAATCGCATCCCGAGAGCTGGGGATAACTCGTGCCCGACAAGCAGCAGACCGAGGAGCAGACGCGGCAGCCCCGGCCCAGCACCGACCGGTCCGGGGCGGCACGGTCGGCGTCTACCCCGCCGGCCACCGACCGGCCGACCGCAACGCCACCGGACGCCCCCGACGCGACCCCGTCCGCCGAGAAGCCCCGTCGCCGTCAGGCCCGCGGTGAGCGCCGTATCACCCAGCTCCTCGAAGCCGCCGCCTCCGTCTTCTCCACGACCGGCTACACGGCCGCCAGCACCAACGCCATCGCCCGCGAGGCGGGGGTCTCACCCGGCACGCTGTACCAGTTCTTCCCGAACAAGGAGGCCATCGCGATCGAGCTGGGCACCCGGCTCCTGCACGACATGCGGACGACGTACGGGGAGGCCTTCGCGCCGGTGGACCCCGCGACCCCGCTGGAGGAGGCCGTCGGCTCGATCGTCGACCGGTTCATCGCCTTCAACTGCCAGAACCCGGCGCTGTTCACGCTGCTGCACGGCCCGGACCTGCCCGGCCGGATGACCGAGGAGCACGACGCCCTGCACGCGGCCCTGGTCTCACGCCTGCAGAACCTGCTCACCTCCCTCCTCCCGTCCGGCAGACCCCCGGCCGACGTCACCCGCGTCGCACAGATGACCCTCGGCCTGTACAAGGCGGGCCTGGAGCTCGTCCTCGCCCACGAGGGCGCCGAACGCGAGGCGTACGTCCAGGAGCTGAAGGACGTCCTCGTCCGCTACCTCGAACCTCTCATCGACGACAGGCCGGCCGACCGCACACCCTGACCCCGGCCGCCAGCAGCGCGAACGCCGCGAGCAGGGCCGTCGACCGGCCCGGTGAGCGCCCGCCGAGCAGCAGGGCCATGGCGATGTTCGGCCCGAACTCCCCGACCGCACCGAAGGCCATCGCGAAGGCCATCATCACGGAGCCGAAGCGGGAGTACCCGCGAAGAAGCCGGACATTGGGATCAGCATGCCCGATTGCGACATAAGCGGGTGTTTAGCATGAAGTCCGGCAGATTCGAGCGAGTGCCCGGCACCCCTCTTCGTGCACCCTCTTGGATTCATACCCCCTAGGGGTATAGAGTAGCGAGTGTCGAGGGGGAACCCTGGAATCCCAGCGCCCCCTTCCGCCCACGCACACACGCACGCTTCGACGAGGAGTAACGCCATGACCGCCCAGACCGACACCCCCGGCTCCGTCACGACCGTCTACAAGGTGAGCGGAATGAGCTGCGGACACTGTGAGGGTTCCGTCTCCGAGGAGCTCTCCGGGATCGCCGGCGTCACCTCGGTGAAGGCCGTCGCCACCACCGGCGAGGTCACCGTGGTCTCCGCCGCACCGCTCGACGAGGACGCCGTACGTGCCGCCGTCGACGAGGCGGGCTACGAACTCGTCGGCAAGGCCTGAGCCCGAGCATCCGGGCCGGGGTGCGGGGCCGCGGTCCCGCACCCCGGCCCTTCCAGAGCACGGAGCACGGAGCGCGAAGCATGGAGCATGGAGCATGGAGCACGAATATGAGCAGCACCACCACAGAGGTGCCCATAAGTGAGCCCCTTCAGGAGGTCGAGCTGAGTATCGGCGGAATGACCTGCGCCTCCTGCGCGGCCCGCGTCGAGAAGAAGCTCAACCGGATGGACGGCGTCACCGCCACGGTCAACTACGCCACGGAGAAGGCGAAGGTCACGTACCCCGAAGGGGTACATGTGGCCGATCTGATCGCCACCGTGGTGAAGACGGGCTACACGGCCGAGGAGCCACCGCCGCCACAGCCGCAGCCGGAAGCGGAAGCGGAAGCGGCCCCTGCGGAGGACCCCGAACTCGCCTCCCTCCGCCGGCGGCTCACCGTCTCCGTCGCCCTCGCGGTGCCCGTGATCCTGATGTCGATGGTCCCCGCGTTCCAGTTCGACAACTGGCAGTGGCTGTCGCTGACGCTCGCCGCGCCCGCCGTCGTCTGGGGCGGGCTGCCGTTCCACCGGGCCGCGTTCACGAACGCCCGGCACGGCGCGGCCACCATGGACACCCTCGTCTCGGTCGGCACGCTCGCCGCCTTCGGCTGGTCGGTGTGGGCGCTGTTCTGGGGCGATGCCGGGATGCCGGGGATGCGGCACGGCTTCGAGCTCACCATCTCGCGTACGGACGGCACGTCGGCCCTCTACCTGGAAGTGGCCGCCGGGGTCATCGCGTTCATCCTCCTCGGCCGCTACATGGAGGCCCGCTCCAAGCGCCGCGCGGGAGCCGCCCTGCGCGCGCTCATGGAGCTGGGCGCCAAGGACGTCGCCGTACTGCGCAGCGGTCGTGAGGTACGTGTTCCGGTGGCCGAACTGGCCGTCGGCGACCGGTTCGTCGTACGGCCCGGGGAGAAGATCGCGACCGACGGCACGGTCGTCGAGGGCGCCTCGGCGGTCGACGCGTCCATGCTGACGGGCGAGTCCGTGCCCGTGGACGTGACCGTCGGGGACGCCGTGACGGGCGCGACGGTGAACGCCGGGGGCCGGATCGTCGTGGAGGCGACCCGTATCGGCGCGGACACACAGCTCGCGCGGATGGCGAAGCTTGTCGAGGACGCGCAGAACGGCAAGGCCGAGGTGCAGCGGCTGGCCGACCGGATCTCGGCGGTCTTCGTGCCGGTGGTCATGCTCATCGCCGTCGGCACGTTCGGCGGGTGGCTCGGCGCCACCGGCGACACCGTCGCCGCGTTCACCGCCGCCGTCGCCGTCCTGATCATCGCCTGCCCCTGCGCGCTCGGCCTCGCCACCCCGACCGCCCTGCTGGTCGGCACGGGTCGCGGCGCCCAGCTCGGCATCCTCATCAAGGGCCCCGAGGTCCTGGAGTCCACCCGCCGCGTCGACACCGTCGTCCTGGACAAGACCGGAACCGTCACCACGGGCCGGATGAGCCTCCAGGAGGTGTACGTCGTCGAAGGCGCCGACGAGAAGGACGTCCTGCGGCTCGCGGGCGCCGTGGAGCACGCCTCCGAGCACCCGGTCGCCCGGGCGATCGCAGCCGGCGCCGAGGAGCGCGCGGGGGACCTGCCCACCGTGGAGGGTTTCGAGAACATCCCCGGACGGGGCGTACGCGGCCGCGTGGCGGGCCACGACGTCCAGGTGGGCCGCTTCCTCGACGAGCCGCTCCCCGAGGCGCTGACGGACGCCAAGGAGGCGGCCGAGGGCGAGGGGCGTACGGCCGTCGTGGTCAGCCGGGACGGGGTGGCGGTCGGTGTCCTGACGGTCGCGGACGCGATCAAGGAGACCAGCGCCGAGGCCGTACGGCAGCTGCGCGCCCTGGGGCTCACGCCCGTACTGCTGACCGGGGACAACGAGCGGGTGGCGCGCTCCGTGGCCGCGTCCGTCGGCATCGACGAGGTGATCGCCGAGGTGCTGCCCCAGGACAAGGTGGACGTCGTCGGGCGCCTCCGGGCCGAGGGCCGTACGGTCGCGATGGTCGGGGACGGCGTCAACGACGCGGCCGCGCTCGCCACGGCCGACCTGGGGCTCGCGATGGGCACAGGGACGGACGCGGCGATCGAGGCGGGCGACCTGACGCTCGTACGAGGGGATCTGCGGGTCGCGGCGGACGCGATCCGGTTGTCCCGGCGGACCCTTGCCACGATCAAGGGAAATCTGGTCTGGGCCTTCGGTTACAACGTGGCCGCGCTGCCGCTGGCGGCCGCCGGATTGCTGAACCCGATGATCGCCGGTGCCGCAATGGCCTTTTCGTCCGTATTCGTGGTGACCAACAGCCTGCGACTCAGGGCATTTTCCTGACGTCGGCATAGGAGTCCCTCTGGAGTCCTGCCGACGGCTCACATAAGCTCTTCACAAGGCTCGCGCACCATCCTTACGCTTGGGTCCCGATCGCCATATGTGCCTCTTGTGCATCTTCAGGACATGCACAAGAGACGCAGATCACAGTGATGGCAAGGTAACCATCGAAGGGGTTCGTGAGTCTAAGTTGGCGATGTCAGAAGCGTCTTGGGGGGCGTGACTGACATCTGGGGATGTCTTGGGGGACGTTCCCGGAAACGGCGTTGCCGGGGCACGTGCACCGGGGAGCTTTGAGCGGCCCTCCCGTACGTACGCGTCCCGGCAGACCGCAAAGAAAGTGGCAGGGCGAGTTCTGCTCGTTCTGCTCAGCGATTCAGGCGCTGGCCCACCAGACGCCCGGCCGGATCCCGTGGGGGGAATCCGCACCGGGACATGGGAAGGCGCCCTGCTCGCCGGCCCGTGGGGGGACCGGTGCTGCAGGGCGCCTTCTTTATTGCCTGCCTTGTGACCGTGGCTTCGCCATGTGGATCACTGTCCGGCGAGTGAGCCGAAGGGGCGCGCCGGTGTCGAGAGCCCGAGCGCGCGGAGGCCCCGACGAAGGAGGGGTCGAGCACGGTCGGGCTCTCGACACCGGCTTTTGCGCCCCGGAGGCGAACCGAGCCTAAAAAATCATCGAGCCTCGACCGGGACGAAGTCGCGCTCGACGACGCCCGTGTAGATCTGGCGCGGGCGGCCGATGCGGGAGCCCGGCTCCTTGATCATCTCGTGCCACTGGGCGATCCAGCCCGGCAGGCGGCCGAGGGCGAAGAGAACCGTGAACATCTCGGTCGGGAAGCCCATGGCGCGGTAGATCAGACCGGTGTAGAAGTCCACGTTCGGGTAGAGCTTGCGGGAGACGAAGTAGTCGTCGGCCAGCGCGTGCTCTTCGAGCTTGAGCGCGATGTCGAGAAGCTCGTCGGACTTGCCGAGGGCCGAGAGGACGTCGTGCGCCGCCGCCTTGATGATCTTCGCCCGGGGGTCGAAGTTCTTGTAGACGCGGTGCCCGAAGCCCATGAGCTTCACGCCGTCTTCCTTGTTCTTCACCTTGCGGATGAAGGTGTCGACGTCGCTGCCCGAGTCGCGGATGCCCTCCAGCATCTCCAGCACCGACTGGTTGGCGCCGCCGTGCAGCGGGCCCCACAGGGCGGAGATGCCGGCCGAGATCGAGGCGAACATGTTCGCCTGCGAGGAGCCGACCAGGCGGACCGTGGACGTCGAACAGTTCTGCTCGTGGTCCGCGTGCAGGATCAGCAGCTTGTCGAGCGCGGAGACCACGACCGGGTCGAGGTCGTACTCCTGCGCCGGGACCGAGAAGGTCATGCGCAGGAAGTTCTCGACGTAACCGAGGTCGTTGCGCGGATAGACGAACGGGTGGCCGATCGACTTCTTGTACGCGTACGCCGCGATCGTCGGCAGCTTGGCCAGCAGCCGGATCGTGGAGAGGTCGCGCTGCTTCTCGTCGAAGGGGTTGTGGCTGTCCTGGTAGAACGTCGACAGTGCGCTGACCACCGAGGAGAGCATCGCCATCGGGTGGGCGTCGCGCGGGAAGCCCCGGTAGAAGTTCTTGACGTCCTCGTGCAGCAGGGTGTGCTGCGTGATCTCGCTCTTGAAGGCGGCGAGTTGGTCGACGGTCGGCAGCTCGCCGTTGATCAGCAGGTAGGCCACCTCCAGGAAGGTGGAGCGTTCGGCCAGCTGCTCGATCGGGTAGCCGCGGTAGCGGAGGATGCCCGCTTCGCCGTCGAGGTAGGTAATGGCGGATTTATAAGCGGCGGTGTTGCCGTACCCGCTGTCCAGGGTCACCAGACCGGTCTGGGCCCGGAGCTTCCCGATATCGAAGCCCTTGTCGCCGACAGTGCTGTCGATCACCGGGTAGCTGTACTCGCCGTCGCCGTACCGCAGTACTACAGAGTTCTCGCTCACGTCTTCCCTCACCGACGTAGTGCCTCATCTTCGAGGTGCCCTGACTGTCTCTACCATCCCCCATTTGGCTCAGGAGAGTGCACTCGGGGTCGACCGTTGGGCTCATCGGCGGCACTCAGTGCCGCCAACTTGCTCATCCTGCCCCGTTCTCGGGGCATCTGGAAGTGCTGTGTGACCTTTACGACTCATTTGATCGATCATTTTTCTGGATACCCGCCCGATACCCATCCGGGCGGGCCTCAACCAGGCATCGGCCAGGCTTCCGACAGCATCCGGCAGACATCCGGCAGGCCGTAGTTCGGCCGGAACTGTGGGCCGGCCGACCCGTCAGCCGGCCGGCCCGTCAGCCGGTCAGGGGACGGGGTGCCAGCCGGAAGTCCAGGGCCGTGCACCTGCGGCCCGCGGACACCGAGCGGACCGCCTGGGCTATCGCCTTGCGGGAGCCGACGAGGACGACCAGCTTCTTGGCGCGGGTCACCGCCGTGTAGAGCAGGTTGCGCTGGAGCATCATCCAGGCGCTGGTGGTGACCGGGATGACCACCGCCGGGTACTCACTGCCCTGGGAGCGGTGGATGGTCACCGCGTACGCGTGGGCCAGCTCGTCCAGTTCGTCGAACTCGTACGCCACCTCCTCGTCCTCGTCCGTCAGCACCGTCAGGCGCTGGTCGACCGGGTCGAGGGCGGTGACCACGCCGACGGTGCCGTTGAAGACACCGTTCTCGCCCTTCTCATAATTGTTGCGGATCTGGGTGACCTTGTCGCCGACACGGAAGACCCGACCGCCGAACCGCTTCTCGGGCAGGTCCGGGCGGGCGGGGGTGATGGCCTGCTGGAGCAGCCCGTTGAGGGTGCCCGCGCCCGCCGGGCCGCGGTGCATGGGGGCCAGGACCTGGACGTCCCGGCGCGGGTCGAGCCCGAACTTGGCCGGAATCCGCCGTGCCGCCACGTCCACCGTGAGCCGGCCGGCTGCCTCCGTGTCGTCCTCGACGAAGAGGAAGAAGTCCTTCATGTTGTCGGTGACCGGGTGCTGCCCGGAGTTGATCCGGTGCGCGTTGGTGACGACTCCCGACTGCTGGGCCTGGCGGAAGACGCGGGTGAGGCGGACCGCAGGGATGGGGCTGCCGTCGGCGAGCAGATCGCGCAGGACCTCGCCGGCGCCGACGCTGGGCAGCTGGTCCACGTCTCCGACGAAGAGGATGTGGGCGCCCGGGGCGACCGCCTTGACCAGCTTGTTGGCGAGGAGGAGGTCGAGCATCGATGCCTCGTCGACGACCACCAGGTCGGCGTCCAGGGGACGGTCCCTGTCGTACGCCGCGTCGCCGCCGGGCTTCAGCTCCAGGAGGCGGTGGACGGTGGAGGCGTCCGCTCCGGTCAGCTCGGAGAGGCGCTTGGCGGCGCGGCCGGTGGGGGCGGCCAGGACGACCTTCGCCTTCTTCGCGCGGGCCAGCTCCACGATCGAGCGGACCGTGAAGGACTTGCCGCAGCCGGGGCCGCCGGTGAGGACGGCGACCTTCTCGGTGAGCGCGAGCCGGACGGCCTCCTCCTGCTCGGGGGCGAGCTCGGCCCCCGTACGCCCCTTGAGCCAGGTCAGGGCCTTGTCCCAGGCCACGTCCCGGAAGCCGGGCATCCGGTCCTCGTCCGTGCGCAGCAGCCGCAACAGCTGGGCGGAGAGGGAGAGTTCGGCCCGGTGGAAGGGGACCAGGTAGATGGCCGTCACGGGGTCCCCGCCGTCCGGGCCGGGCACCTGTTCCCGTACGACCCCGGGGTCGGCGTCGTCCTGAGGGGGTGCCGCCAGCTCGGCCAGGCACTCGATGACCAGGCCCGTGTCCACCTGGAGCAGCTTGACCGCGTCGGAGATCAGCCGCTCCTCGGGGAGGTAGCAGTGGCCCTGGTCGGTGGACTGGGACAGGGCGTACTGGAGGCCCGCCTTGACGCGCTCCGGGCTGTCGTGGGGGATGCCGACGGACTGGGCGATCTTGTCGGCGGTGAGGAAGCCGATGCCCCAGACGTCGGCCGCCAGGCGGTACGGCTGGTTCTTGACGACCGAGATGGAGGCGTCGCCGTACTTCTTGTAGATGCGGACGGCGATGGACGTGGACACCTCGACGGTCTGGAGGAAGAGCATGACCTCCTTGATCGCCTTCTGTTCCTCCCAGGCGTCGGCGATCTTCTTGGTGCGCTTGGGGCCGAGGCCGGGGACCTCGATGAGCCGCTTGGGCTCCTCCTCGATGACCGTGAGCGTGTCCAGGCCGAAGTGCTGGGTGATGCGGTCGGCGAAGACCGGGCCGATGCCCTTGACCAGGCCGGAGCCCAGGTAGCGACGGATGCCCTGGACGGTGGCGGGGAGCACCGTCGTGTAGTTCTCCACCGTGAACTGCTTGCCGTACTGCGGGTGGGAACCCCAGCGCCCCTCCATGCGCAGCGACTCGCCGACCTGGGCGCCGAGCAGAGCGCCGACGACGGTGAGCAGATCACCGGCGCCCCTGCCGGTGTCGACCCGGGCGACCGTGTACCCGTTCTCCTCATTGGCGTACGTGATCCTCTCCAGGACGCCTTCGAGGACGGCCAGTTGCCGCGCTCCGCTCCCCGCCTGCTGGGAATTCCCCGCCTGAATGGACATGATCCGACCGTATCGGGTCCGACCGACAGCGTCGGCGTCGATGTCGGCATCAATGGGGACCTGCGCCCTGGCGGGCTGGTCATCAGCGAGGGAGACAGTTCATGTACGACTACGACCTGCTGGTCGTGGGGTCGGCCAACGCCGATCTGGTGATCGGGGTCGAGCGGCGGCCCGCGGCCGGGGAGACCGTGCTCGGCTCCGACCTGGCCGTCCACCCGGGCGGCAAGGGCGCCAACCAGGCCGTCGCCGCGGCCCGCCTCGGCGCCCGTACGGCCCTGCTGGCCCGGGTCGGCGACGACGCCCACGGGCGGCTGCTGCTCGACTCGCAGCGGGACGCGGGGGTCGACACCACGGGGGTGCTGGCCGGCGGGGCGCCCACCGGGGTCGCGCTGATCACGGTCGACCCGTCGGGGGACAACAGCATCGTGGTGTCGCCGGGGGCCAACGGGCGGCTCACACCGGAGGACATCCGGGCCGCCGGACCTCTGTTGCGGTCCTCCCGGGTCGTCTCGGCGCAGTTGGAGATCCCCTTGGAGACGGTCGTGGAGGTCGTACGGAATCTGCCGGACGGCACCCGTTTCGTACTGAACCCGTCGCCGCCCCGGCCACTCCCGGACGAGGTGCTCGCGGCCTGCGACCCGCTGATCGTCAACGAGCACGAGGCGCGGGTCATCGTCGGCGGTGACCTGGAGGGCTCCCCCGAGGACTGGGCGCGGGCCCTGCTGGCGCTCGGGCCGCGTTCGGTGGTCGTCACGCTGGGCGCGGAGGGGGCGTTGGCGGCGTCGGCGGAGGGCACCGCCCGGGTCCCGTCCGTGAAGGTGGAGGCCGTGGACACGACGGGGGCCGGGGACGCGTTCGCCGCCGCGCTGGCGTGGAGGCTGGGGGCCGGCGCCGGGTTGGCCGAGGCCGCCGGGTACGCCGCCCGCGTCGGAGCGGCCGCCGTCACGAAGGCCGGGGCGCAGGAGTCCTTCCCGACCGCGGAGGAGGCGGCCGCCCTGTGAAGAGGGCCGGGATACTCAACCGTCATCTGTCCGCTGCGCCGGCCGAGTTGGGCCATGGGCACGAGGTGCTGGTCTGTGACGCGGGTATGCCCATCCCGTCCGGTCCGCGCGTGGTGGACCTCGCCTTCCGGGCCGGGGTGCCGTGCCCGCGAGCGGCGGACATGCTTCGAGGGACCCGGTCGATGGACCGGGTCCCTCGGCTTTCCCCTCCATATCAGAACCCCCGCGATCCCCCCAGATCCCCCTCCGAGTGGTCCCGATGCCAAGTACGACCCACCGGGTGCCGGAAGGGTTGCACGGTCTCCGAGGACTTTTTCGCGAGGTGCCGACGCGGCGCCGGGGAGGCGCCGGACGGGCGTGTCAGGCCCAGGGATCGAACGTGATGCCCGACGGCTTGGCCTTGTTGAGGTTGCTCTCGAAGTTGCCGTTCTTGATGGGGAAGTTGGCGCTGCCCCAGTTGTTGTCGGCCAGCCGGTCGCGGATCCAGGTCGCCGGGTACTGGTCCCAGCTGACCAGGTCCTCCCAGTGCCACTGCCCGGTCGCGTTCTCCGGCTCCTCGCCCCACTTGGCCAGGCGGAAGGCGTGGGTGCTCACGCCGTCCTTGTGGTACACGATCTTGGGGTGCTGCCGGTTGGCGTCCCACCACGGGACCTGGTCGGCGGGGTACGTGCTGAAGCCTCCGTGGGCCGAGACGGACACGTGGGAGGGCTGGCCGGCCCCCTGCCTCACCCAGACCACCACGCACTCCCAGTCGTGGCGGTGCCCGCCGCCGAACGGGGTCGCCTGGTCCTTCTCGAAGTACGTGGCGTAGATGATCCCGCACCAGCCCTGGTCGCACTTGGCCCGCGAGTAGCTGTTGTCGTTGTCGAGGTGACCCGAACCGCGGCACTGACCGGTGATGGAACCGGACGGATTCAGACCGCCGTTGAGGTTCCCGTTGGGGTCGACGGCGGCCGCCGGGTAACAGCTGTCCGTGTCGTAGTCGTAGACCGGCTCGAACGCCCGCTGGAACGCGGTGGCGTTGGCGGGCAGGGGCCTCAGCACCCCGGCGAAGGCGCTGCTCGCCAGGCTGACGGTGAGTGCGACTGTCATGCCCATGACCAGCAAGGGCTTGAGGATGCGGGATCTGCTGCTCATTGCGTCCTTCTGTTCGGTCACGCAGGTGGGTACGCGGTCTGGTTGACGCGCACGGTCACAGTCCCGACAGCCATGGAAGTTTCACGGGTCGCCATGTGTCCGGGCAGAGAACAATCAGCCAATACCGATGGGTGACGGGAACGGAGAGAGTAGCGGATGCCCCAACTCCCCAGTAACCCTTCGCGCGGACACGATCGGCGGCCGCCGGGGTACGGCTGTTCAGCCCGGAACCACTACGGATCAGGCCGTGGTTCCGTCACCATCCGCGGCGCCGTGCTCCGCGGGCGGGTCGTGGTCCGAAGTGGCGGGGCTGCTCCGCCCGAGCCGGGCCCCTCTGCTCTCCGCGACACGTTTGACGTCCAGCAGGGATTCGCTGAGCCGTCGGGCGAGGTAACGCAGTTCGCCGCTCGTCGTGCGGTGTTCCGCGAGGAGGGCGGCGGCGTGGTCGAGCAGTTGGCCCGCCATCCCCAGCTGGATGCTCTCGATCTGGTCCGAGAGACGCGAGACCCGGCCCGAGCCGTCGCCCACCAGGTAGCAGGGCTTGTCCTCCCGGCCCGCCCAGGGCAAGAGCCGTACGGTCACCTGCTCGCCGTATCGGCCGCGTGCGTCGTTCACGCGTTCACCTCCAGGCCGTGGGCCCGCTCGTACGCGAGCAGGTAAGGGCGTACCAGCGGGCTGCCCTCGTCGAGCGGCGGGTGCTCACTCGGGCGGCGGGCGGCCGGACCGCCGACGTGGACGTCATCGCAGGAGTACCGATACGGGTGCGCGGGCGGGGCCGGGGTACGGCGGCGTCGCCCTGCGGCGGGGAGGAGGACACGGAGGAGCGGGTCGAGGAGTCGGGTGAGCAGGTCTGTCACGTCACTCTGCCTTCTTCGGGTGGGTGCCACCAGGGCTGCACTCACCTGCGGCGACTGCGATGTGTGGCGAATCCATCACAGAGTGGGGTCGACGGTGGCTACGCTGCCAGGGGGTTGGGGTTGACACCGCGTCTGTCAAGAAGGGGAGTTGGCTGCGTGAACGATCGACGTACGCCTCGGACTCAGCGTGAGAAGTACGGGGAGGAGCTGAGGCTGCGGCGGACAGCGGCCGGGTTGACGCAGGAGCAATTGGCCGATCAGGTCGTGTGCTCGCCCACGCTGATCAGCCATTTCGAGGCCGGGAGGCGACTGCCGAAACCTGATGACGCGAAGCGGATTGATCGGGCGCTGAGGACGGATGGGTTCTTCGCACGGTGGCTGGAGGACCTGGACTCGAAATACAACGACCACTTCGCTCCCGTAGCCGAGTTGGAGCAACAGGCCACGCTCATCCAGCAGTTCGCGCTCTCGCTGGTGCCAGGCGTGCTCCAGACCGACGGCTACGCGCGTGCCGTGTTCCGCGCGTACCGGCCGAATCACACCACAGAGGAACTTGACGAAGCGGTTGTCATTCGAACAAAGCGTGCCCGGATTCTCGACGGGCCGTTGAGCCCGGTCGTCTGGACGTTGCTCGACGAGTCCGTGCTGCGACGCCGCGTCGGCGGCCCGCAGGTCATGGTCGAACAACTGCACAAGATCGCGGACTTGGCCGAGACGGGACGGCTGCGGCTGCATGTGCTTCCGTACGGTGTCGGGGCACACGCGCTCCAGCAGAGCTATCTCACACTCATGAGCTTCGAGGACTCTGCCCCGGTGGCCTACGTCGAAGCCTTTCTCACCGGCCACTTGATGGACGATCCTGCGCTGGTGGCCGCCAGTCAGACCGCCTACGCTCTTGCGCTGAGCGACGCGTTGTCGCAGCAGGAGTCACTGGCCCTCGTCAGGGCGGCAGCGGAGGAACACGCACATGGTCAGCAGTGAGCACACTGTTTCCGACTCGTCCACGCTCACCGGCTGGTCCAAGTCCAGCTACAGCGGGGGCGACCAGGGCGACTGCCTCGAAGTCGCCCGTGGCCACGCCGGCGTGCCCGTCCGCGACAGCAAGGCCGTCACCGGCCCGGCGGTGACCTTCTCGGCGGGCGGCTGGGCGGCGTTCGTCGACGCCGTCAAGGAGGGGCATGTCGGCGGCTGAGGCGCTGACGCCGTGATTCGGTGCCGGTGTCCGTGGCCGCCGAGCCCATGAAGTATTCGAGGGGCCCGGGCCGTCGACCGGGCCCCTCGGCTTTCCCCTCCTGCCAGGACCCCCGCGATCCCCCCCAGATCCCCCCAGATCCCCCTCCGGGAAGTCCTGATGCCACGTACAACCCACGGGATGAGGGAAGGGTTGCACGGAGGTCTGGGATTTCTTCCGGCCGCTGACGGGCTGTCCCGGCAGCGTCGGCGCAACGCGAAGGCGCTGACGGCTGACGCGCAGGCTGACGGCTTCAACCGCAGCTGAAGGAATTCTGTAGCGGCCCCCGGGAGGATGCCCCGGTCGGGAACCCGCCGACGGAGGGCAGAGTTCTGGAAGAGGCGTCGACGCCACCCGGTCCCGGGGCCGCTGCGGTCCCGGTTCACGAGTGCGGTGAACCGCTGGTCGATCTGCGGACGGTAGCGGCCCTGCGGGTCGCCCCGCAGCACGGCTCCCCGTTCGTGACGGCGGCGCCTTCGCTGCTTCGGCTGGGTGTCGTGGACCGTCTGGTCGCCGCGCAGACCCTGCTGCCGCCGGGACTGCGTCTGCTGGTGCTGACGGCACACCGGCCGCCGGCGACGGATGCGCAGGCTCGGCTGTGCGCCGGGCACGAGACGGGCGCGGCGGCCGATCTGACGCTGTGCACGATGGACGGCGTTGAGCTCTGGCTCGGGCCGGAAGGCCCCCATACCGCCGTAGCACCGTCCCGCGCCGCCTGCCCGCCGCTGGACCCGGTCGCCGTCGAGCACCGCCGCTCCCTGGGCGATGCGTTGAGCTTCGCGGGGCTGACCAACTACCCTGACGTGTGGTGGCACTGGTCGTACGGCGACCGCTACTGGGCCCATCTGTACGGCAGCGACCACGCACGATACGGCCCGCTGGAGCCTGTTTGACGGCCTGAAGGAAGCAGACATGCTGCAGCTGCGGCTGCTCGGCCCGGTCGAGGCGGAGACACGGGGCGGACGGATCGAACTGGGTGGCGGCAAGCCGCGCGCGCTCCTGGCGGCCCTGGCGCTGGAGACCGGCCGGGTGGTGCACACCGAGCGGCTGATCGACATCGTATGGCCCGAGCAGCCGTCGGCCAGTGCCCGCGCGCTCATCCAGACCTATGTCTCCACCCTGCGCCGAGCCTTCACCGACGCGGGCCACCCCGATGTCATCGTCACCCGCGCGCCGGGTTACGTGCTGCGCGCCGGGGCGGCGACGGTGGACGCGGACCACTTCGGCCGGCTGCTGGCCGAAGCGAAGGAGCAGGCCGCCGCACAGGACTTCGCCCCGGCGGCGACGCTGCTGCGCGAGGCCCGCGCGCTGTGGCGCGGCCCGGCGCTCTCCGGGCTGGAGGACTCACTGCTCGCCGGGGAGGCCCGGCGCCTGGACGAGCTGCGGATCTCCGCGGCCGAGGAACTGTACGCCGCCGAGCTGGCCCTGGGGCGGCTGAACCACCTTGCCGAACTCACCGCTCTGGTGGAGGAGTGTCCGGCGAACGAGCGGCTGCGCGGCCAGCTCATGGTGACCCTCTATCGGCTGGGACGCCAGGCGGACGCCCTCGCCTGCTACCGGACGGGCCGGGACACCCTCGTGGCGGAACTGGGGATCGAGCCGGGGCCGGAGCTGAGCGCCCTGCACTCGGCCATACTGCGCGGCGAGGACGAACAGCTGCCCGGCGCGGCGCCGCCGTCCACCGACGGCCACCGCGTCCCCGCTCTGCTGCCGCCCGGCCTGGCCGACTTCACCGGCCGCCACGAGGCGCTCACCGAGCTGACCGAGGCCCTGACCGCCGGGACACCGGCCGTCCAGGTGGTGGCCGGGCCGGGCGGCAGCGGCAAGTCGGCGCTGGCCGTCCATGTGGCCCATGGAGTGGCGGCACGCTTCCCGGACGGGCAGCTGTACGCGGAGCTGCGGGGCATGACCGAGGCCCCGGCCACTCCCGGCGAGGTCCTCGACAGCTTTCTGCGCGCACTGGGCGTGCCGGACCCGCGCGTCCCGGAATCGACGCAGGCCAAGGTGGAGCTCTACCGCACCCTGCTGGCGGGGCGGCGCGTGCTCATCGTGCTCGACGACGCCGCCCACGAACAGCAGGTGCGCCCACTGCTGCCCGCCGGCGGCGGCTGCGCGGTGCTCATCACCTCGCGGGACCGGCTCGGCGGGCTCGCGGGAGCGCGGCTGACCGAGCTGGAAGTGCTGACCGAGCAGGAGGCACACGATCTGCTGACGGCGATTGTCGGAGGGGACCGGATCCGGGCGGAGCCGGATGCCGCGGCCCGCATCCTCACCGCGTGCAGCCATCTGCCCCTGGCCATCCGGATCGCCGGGGCCCGGCTCGCCATGCGCCGCAAGCTGCCGTTGTCGGTGCTGGCCGAGCGGCTGGACGACGAGCGGCATCGGCTCGACGAGCTGTACGCGGGCGACCTCGCGGTGCGCAGCACCCTCAGCCTGAGCTACACAGCCCTCGACGGGGACGCCCGGACGGCGCTCGGGCGCGTGGGCCACCTGGGCCTGCCCGAGTTCTCCACCTGGATCGTGGCCCTGCTGCTCGACCGGCCGGAGGGGGAGGCGCAACAGCTGCTGGAGACCCTGGTGGACGCGCATCTGGTGGGCTTCACCGGTGTGGACGCCGCCGGGGACAGCCGCTACCGGCTGCACGACCTGGTCCGGCTGTTCGCCCGCGAGCGGGCCGAGGAGACGGAGCCGACGGAGGTACTGCGGGCGGCGGTGGAGCGGGCGCTGCACGGCTGGCTGGCCCTGCTGGGCGCCATTGCGGCGAGCAGCCCTCCCGCGGAGATGGCCTGGACTCCGGTGAGCGCACCCGTGCCCGAGCCGTCCGTGGAGCACGTGGAGCGGTTGCTGGGATGTGTCGCCCGTTGGCTGACGGGCGAGGAACCCGCCCTGACCACGACGGTGGAACGCGCCGCAGGGCTGGGGCTGGACCGTCTGGTGTGCGCCCTGGTGTCCGCTCACTCGGCGGTCGAACTCGGCAGCAACCGTTTCGAGTTCCGGGAGCGGATCACCGGTGTCGCCGTCACCGCGGCGCAACGGACCGGCGATCCGCACACCCAGGCCGTCGTCCAGGCCGAACTCGCCCAGCTGCGCTACGCGCAGGATCGTTTCGCCGAGGCACGCCGCCACTACGGGGAGGCACTGAGCGGCTTCCGCGCCGAGCGCGATGTGCGCGGGCAGGCGGCGGCGCTGGCCGGACTGGGCACGGCCTGCCGGGAGCCGGGGCATCTGGCCGAGGCACTGCACTTCCTCGACCAGGCCGGCACCTTGCTGCACGCGCTCGACGACCGGCCCGGCATCGGTCATGTCTACCGGGTCCGCGGCTCGGTACGGCTGGAGCAGGGCGACTACGCCGGTGCCGAGGCTGATCTCGCCGTGTCCCTCCAGGCGTACCGCCGGGCCGGCAGCCGCCGCGGGATCGCGATGACCCTGCGCACTCAGGGCATGTTGCACCGGGCCCGTGGCGCGTACCTGGAGGCGCTGCGCGCCTGCGCGGAATCGGCGGCCGTCTTCGCCGAACTCGGCGACGAGCTGATGCGGTCCTACGCCGTCCGCGCCCACGCCAAGACGCGGATGCGCATGGGCCACGGCGACGAGGCGCTCCCCCGCCTGGAATGGGCCCTGTCGGCGGCCCGTACCGCCGGTGACCGTTTCGGTCAGGCGGCGACGCTGCGGGTCATCGGCCAGCTGCATCTCGCCGACCGACGGCTCGACCTCGCGCGGAGCTGTCTGGACGCCGCGATGTCGCTGTGGGAGGCGATGGACACCCCGCTGTGGCGGGCGCGCACCGAGTACGACCTGTCCCTGGTGCACGAGGCGCTGGGCGACACGGCTGCGGCGCGGGCGGCCCGGACGCATGCTCTCGGCGTCTTCCGGGACCGCGGAGCCCGGGAGTACGCGGAGATCACCTGCGCTTCAGCGGAGGCTGCAGATCCCCTGAAGCACGGCTGAAGAGGTTCCGCCGAGTCTGTGTGGCGAAACAACCCTTCATCTCATCACCAGGGGGAAAGACATCATGCGTATCCGCCTGCGGCGCATGGTCACCTCGATCGCCGCCGCGCTCACAGTGACCCTGCTCGCGCTCACTTCCGCCGTCGTCACCGAGGTGGCCGGTCCCGGCACCGCCCAGGCCGCATCGTCGGTCGGCGGTTCGATCAGCCGCAACGAGATCCTGACCCGCGCCCAGTGGTGGATGAACAACTACGGCGTGATCTACAGCCAGGACCAGAGCGACGCCAAGGTGTCCGTCACCGGCGAGAAGTACCGCCCGGACTGCTCCGGCTTCGTCTCCATGGCCTGGCGCCTGCCCAAGTCGGGCGGCTGGGACCGCAACACCCGCAACCTCGACGGCTTCGGCGACACCACCAGAGTCTCCCTGAACAACCTCCAGCCCGGCGACGCCATCCTCGGCAGCGGCCATGTCGCGCTCTTCGACAAGTGGGCCGACTCCGGCAAGACCCGCATGTGGGTCTACGAGGAGTACGACTACGGCAAGGCAGGGCGCCACACCACCCACACCAAGTCGCACTACGAGAACTCCGGTTACCACGGCGTGCGCTACAACAAGGTGGTCGGCTCCACCGGCTCCGCCAACATCTACGGCACGCTGAGCGACGGCCGGCTCACCTTCACCCAGGTGGACACCCGGACCGGCAAGCGGACGCACGGAGCCGTGGCGTCCTCCGCGAAGCTGGGCTTCACACCGAAGGCCATGGCGACGCTGAACTTCAACACGATCCTGGTGACCTCGACCACGGGCCGTCTGTACCGCGTCGACGTCATCACGAACAACAACTCCCTCGCCTTCGAAACCCCGGTCTACCTGGGCAAGGGCTGGACGCATGACCTGCTCGCCTACGACGGGAGCGGTCACCTGTACGGCATCGCCGACGGCACCCTGCTCCGCTACACCATCGGCGCGTCGAAGCCCTCCGCCTCGCACATCACCAACTACACCACCATCGGCACCGGCTTCACACTGAAGACCCTGACCTCCACCGGGCCCGACTGGCTGCTGGCCACCACGAGCAGCGGAAAGCTGCTCTCGTACCGCATCTCCGGTGCCGGCAACTGGGAGCGCTACGAACTGCGGTCGTCCACCTGGCAGGGCATGGACAGCCTGGTCGCCCCCGGCGGCGGCGCGTTCTTCGGCCTCGGGTCGGACAACGGACTCAACCGCTACCTCGACACTCTCCCGTACAACGGCAGCGGTTCCGACCTGAGCGGCCTCGGGAAGGTGGACACGAGCGGATGGAGCCAGACCCTGCTGTCCGCCCAGCCGCGCACGGCCGCCTGACACTCCGCCCACGAGGCGCTTCCCGCCGGATCGGCCGCGGCCGCCGGGTGTCTCCCGACACCCGGCGGCCGTCGAGCCTTGCACGCATGACGTTCACGGCAGCACATGCTGGACGAAGCGTTCAGCCGTCTCCGCCAGGACCTCGCGCCCGTCCCGGGCCCACAACGCGTCGTTGAACAGCTCGACTTCGATGGGACCGGTGTAACCGGCGGCCTCCACGTACGCCTTCCACTCCCGCATGTCGATCGAGCCGTCGCCGATCTGGCCGCGGCCGGTGAGGACGCCCTCGGGCAGCGGGGTGGTCCAGTCGGCGAGCTGGAAGGTGTGGATACGGCCGCCCGCGCCCGCGCGGGCGATCTGCGCCGGAGCCGTGTCGTCCCACCAGATGTGGTACGTGTCGACCGTGACGCCCACCTGGTCCGCGGGGAAGCGTTCCGCCAGGTCCAGGGCCTGGGCCAGGGTCGACACCACGCAGCGGTCGGAGGCGAACATCGGGTGGAGGGGCTCGATGGCCAGGCGGACGCCGTGGGAGGCCGCGTACGGGCCCAGCTCGGCGAGCGCGTCGGCGATCCGCTCCCGCGCGCCGTGCAGGTCCTTCGAGCCGGGCGGAAGGCCGCCCGAGACCAGGACGAGGGTGTCCGTGCCCAGGGTGGCCGCCTCGTCGACGGCGCGGCGGTTGTCGTCCAGGGCCTTCGCCCGCTCCTCCGGGTCGATCGCCGTGAAGAAGCCGCCCCGGCAGAGGGTCGTGACGGACAGGCCCGCGTCACGGACCAGTTTGGCGCTCGCCTCCACGCCGTACGACTGGACCGGCTCGCGCCAGAGGCCCACGCCGGGGACCCCCAACTCGACGCATGCCTCGACCAGTTCGGGCATCGACAGCTGCTTCACCGTCATCTGGTTGATGCTGAAACGCGCGAGAGCACTCACTGAGCCACCCCATACATCGCCAGCAGGTTCTTCATGCGGCCCTTGGCCAGCGCCGGGTCCGGGAACAGGCCCAGGCCGTCGGCGAGTTCGTACGCCTTCGCGAAGTGCGGGAGCGAGCGCGCCGACTGGAGGCCGCCGACCATCGTGAAGTGCGACTGGTGGCCCGCGAGCCAGGCCAGGAAGACGACTCCCGTCTTGTAGAAGCGCGTCGGGGCCTGGAACAGGTGGCGGGACAACTCCACCGTGGGGTCGAGGAGTTCGCGGAAGCCCTTCACGTCACCCGTGTCGAGGACCCGTACCGCCTCGGCCGCCAGCGGGCCCAGCGGGTCGAAGATGCCGAGCAGGGCGTGGCTGAAGCCCTGTTCGTCGCCCGCGATCAGCTCGGGGTAGTTGAAGTCGTCGCCGGTGTAGCAGCGGACGCCGTCGGGGAGGCGGCGGCGCAGGTCGATCTCGCGCTGGGCGTCCAGGAGGGAGACCTTGATGCCGTCGACCTTGTCGGGGTGTGCGGCGATGACCTCCAGGAAGGTGTCCGTGGCCGCGTCGAGGTCGCTCGACCCCCAGTAGCCCTCCAGCGCCGGGTCGAACATCGGGCCGAGCCAGTGCAGGATCACCGGGTCGGCGGACTGGCGGAGGAGGTGGCCGTAGACCTCCACGTAGTCCTCGGGGCCCTTGGCGGCCGCCGCGAGGGCGCGGGAGGCCATGAGGATCGCCTGGGCGCCGGTCTCCTCGACGAGGGCGAGCTGCTCCTCGTACGCGGCCCGGACCTCCTCCAGGGTCCCCGAGGTGATCTGGTCGGTGCCGACCCCGCACGCGATACGGCCGCCGGCCGCCTTCGCTTCGGCGGCGCTGCGGCGGATGAGCTCGGCCGCGCCCGCCCAGTCCAGGCCCATGCCCCGCTGGGCGGTGTCCATCGCCTCGGCCACGCCCAGGCCGTGCGACCACAGGTGGCGGCGGAAGGCGAGGGTCGCGTCCCAGTCGACGGCGGCCGGTGAGTCCGGGGAGACGTCCGCGAACGGGTCCGCGACCACGTGGGCGGCGGAGAAGACCGTACGGGAGGTGAAGGGGGCGCCCGTGGACAGGGCGAGGGGTTCGGTGCGCGGGGTGTACGACCTCAGCGTCCCGCGCTCGTCCGGAAGTTGGATCGTCACAGCGAGATCTCCGGTACGTCGAGACGGCGGCCCTCGGCCGAGGACTTCAGACCCAGTTCGGCGAGCTGGACACCGCGGGCGCCGGCCAGGAGGTCCCACTGGTAGGGGGTGCCGGCGTAGACGTGCTTGAGGAAGAGCTCCCACTGGGCCTTGAAGCCGTTGTCGAACTCGTCGTTGTCGGGAACCTCCTGCCACTGGTCGCGGAAGGAGTAGGTGGCCGGGATGTCGGGGTTCCACACCGGCTTGGGGGTCGCGGACCGGTGCTGGACGCGGCAGTTTCTCAGGCCTGCCACCGCCGAACCCTCCGTGCCGTCGACCTGGAACTCGACCAGCTCGTCGCGGTTGACGCGGACGGCCCAGGAGGAGTTGATCTGGGCGATGGCGCCGCCGGCCAGCTCGAAGATGCCGTAGGCGGCGTCGTCGGCGGTGGCGTCGTACGGCTTGTCCTGCTCGTCCCAGCGCTGCGGGATGTGGGTGGCGGTGATGGCCTGGACGGACTGCACGCGGCCGAAGAGCTCGTGGAGGACGTACTCCCAGTGCGGGAACATGTCGACGACGATGCCGCCGCCGTCCTCGGCGCGGTAGTTCCAGGAGGGGCGCTGGGCGGGCTGCCAGTCGCCCTCGAAGACCCAGTAGCCGAACTCGCCGCGGATGGACAGGATGCGGCCGAAGAAGCCGCCGTCGATGAGGCGCTTGAGCTTCAGCAGGCCGGGGAGGAAGAGCTTGTCCTGGACGACGCCGTGCTTGATGCCGGCCGCGTTGGCCAGGCGGGCGAGTTCGAGAGCGCCCTGAAGGCCCGTGGCCGTCGGCTTCTCCGTGTAGATGTGCTTGCCGGCCGCGATCGCCTTCTTGATCGCTTCCTCGCGGGCCGAGGTGACCTGTGCGTCGAAGTAGATGTCGACCGTCGGGTCGGAGAGGACCTCGTCCACGTTCGTCGCCCAGTGCTCCAGGCCGTGCTGCTCGGCGAGCGCCTTGAGGGCGTACTCGCGGCGGCCGACCAGGATCGGCTCGGGCCACAGCACGGTGCCGTCGCCCAGGTCGAGGCCGCCCTGCTCGCGGAGGGCCAGGATGGAACGGACGAGGTGCTGGCGATAGCCCATCCGTCCCGTCACGCCGTTCATGGCGATACGCACCGTCTTGCGTGTCACGTCATTCCCTTTCGTACGCGTCCGGCGCCGCGTACGCCCTGGAAGAGGTGAGCGTTACAGCAAGCGCTTTCTATGCCAGGAGACGCTAGCCTCTGTGCGGCGGCTCGGACAAGACCACGCGGGTGAGAGTTGCGCGGTTTCGTGTACGACTTCCCGTACGGCTGCGCCCCGCCCACCTGGACGGCACGCCCGTACGGCAACCGGCGCGGCCGTACGGGCGTCTGGAGGACGGAAGGCCCAGTACGGGACGGAACAGGTGCGAACGGTACAGCCGGTGCAGGCAGTACAGCCGGTGCAGGCAGTACAGCCGGTATCAGCCGGTACAGGACGCCCCGGTGCGGCCCGGTTCGGGACGACCGGCTACAACTGGCGGGTTGGGGACAGGCCGCGACAACTGGCGGCAGGACGAGACGCGTGACCGGAGGACGAGGAAACGATGACTGTGACCCTGGCGGACGTGGCGGCACGCGCGCAGGTGTCGCCCGCGACCGTCTCCCGGGTGCTGAACGGGAACTATCCGGTGGCCGCGTCCACGCGCGAGCGGGTACTGCGGGCCGTGGACGAGCTGGACTACGTGCTCAACGGCCCCGCGAGCGCGCTGGCGGCCGCCACCTCCGACCTGGTCGGCATCCTGGTGAACGACATCGCGGACCCCTTCTTCGGGATCATGGCGAGCGCGATCCAGGCGGAGATCGGGGGTCCGGGCGGGCGCGCGGGCGGGGAGCGCATGGCGGTGGTGTGCAACACCGGCGGCTCCCCGGAGCGTGAGCTGACCTACCTCACGCTTCTTCAGCGTCAACGCGCCGCCGCGGTCGTTCTCACGGGCGGTGCGATCGAGGACGCGACGCATGTGGCCGCGGTCAGCACGAAGCTGCGCAAGCTGGCGGACGCGGGGACCCGGGTCGTCCTGTGCGGCCGCCCGCCCGTGCCCGAGGCGATCGCGCTCACCTTCGACAACCGCGGCGGCGGCCAGCAGCTCACCGAGCACCTCATCGGCCTCGGCCACCGCCGCCTCGGCTACATCGCGGGCCCCGAGGAGCGCACCACCACCCGCCACCGTCTGGAGGGCCACCGCGCCGCCCTCGCCGCCCACGGCATCGAGGACGGCCCGCGCCGCACGGTCCACGGCCGCTACGACCGCCGCTCCGGCTACGAGGCCACCCTCGAACTCCTGCGCCGCGACCCGTCGTTGACAGCCGTCGTCGCCGCCAACGACACGGTCGCACTGGGCGCGTGCGCCGCGCTCCGCGATTCGGGGCTCCGCATCCCGGACGACGTCTCCGTCGCCGGGTTCGACGACCTGCCGTTCAGCATCGACGCGGTGCCCGCCCTGACGACGGTGAGACTGCCGCTGTCCGAGGCGGGGGCGCGGGCCGGGCGGATCGCGATGGGGCGGGAGGAGCCGCCGCCCGGGGGGATCGCGACGGTTCAGGGGGAGTTGATGGTGCGGGGGTCCACGGGGGCGCCTCGGGAGTAGGGCTCGCGCTCGCCCGGCGGGTCTCTCCGGCTTCGGGCCGCGGTGCCCCGCGGCCGCCCGGGGCATGGTCCGCCGGACGGGCCCTCACGGGTTTCCGGCGGGTCTTGAAGCCGCCTTCCGGCCGGGTGACTGGGCGACTGGGACGTGTGCGCCCGACGAGGCGATCGGTACCTGACTAGGCACCCAGCGAGACACCTCACAGGTGCCTCACGGGGTGCCTCGCTGGGCGCCTCCCGCCATGCCGATCGGGCGCCGGAGGGCCGGCCAAGAGGCATCAGCTGCCCGTCTGGGGGCAGCTCCGCGCCGCACGCAGCTCGGCGCCGCTCTACGGACGAGCCCGTTGACATCCTCGCCTGCGTGAACGCAGGCGATTCCGGTCAGCACCGCTACGCGGTGCTCCCTTGGGTTCCTGCTTCATCGACCCCTGCCACCCGAGGGTGGTCTGACAAGGTCTCCACAGGCTTGACATCCCGCCAGTCCGGCGGTAGGTCCGCCAACTACGTTGTCGGACAAGGCGACTTCAGCAGTGCCGCTGCGGCCCTCCGGGCCGCTGGGCTCAGGATGCCCTACACCTCCACCCTGAAGGGTGGAGCCCTGAGCAAGTGTTCGGTAGCCGGAGTCCGCCGGCCGGGACGGCCTCCACTCCGCCGTCGCCGCTCCCCCGGTCTCCCGCTCCCCCGGTCTCCCGGTCTCCCGGTCTCCCGGCCATGGACGCCGCGCCCGGGCTCGTCGTACGCTCGGAAGCGTTACCTCTGACTGAGTCAACTATCCGGCACGAACGGACGAAGGTCGATCGATCATGACCGTGCAGGACATCCGCTCGTTCAACCGCTTCTATACGAACGTCATCGGCGCCCTCGACTACGGCCGCCACCTCTACGCCCCGTACACGCTCACCGAGACCCGCGTGCTGTGGGAGCTGGCGCACTTGCCGCAAGCCGAGGCGGCGGAGCTGAGGGCCGAGCTGTCACTGGACTCCGGCTACCTGAGCCGGATTCTGGCGAAGTTCGAGGAGGACGGGCTGGTGGAGCGGTCGCGCTCGGAGCGGGACCCGCGGCGCCGGTGCGTCACGCTCACCGCGCGTGGGCGGGAGAAGGCCGAGTTGCTCGACGAGCGGTCCACCGAGGCCATCGGGTCGCTGCTGTCCACCGTGCCCGCCGGCGAGCGGCCGCGGCTCGCCGAGGCGATGCGGACGATCCGGACCATCCTGGCCGACGGGCACGGACCGGCCGCCGAGGATGTACGGCTGCGCGAGCCCGGCCCCGGCGACCTGGGGTGGATCGTGCAGCGCAACGCGGCCGTCTACGCGGCGGAGTACGGGTGGAACGCGGACTACGAGGGGCTGGTCGCGAGGATCGTCGCGGACTTCGCCGAGGACCACGATCCGCATCTGGAGCGGGTGTGGATCGCGGAGCTGGACGGGCGGGCCGTGGGATGCGTGATGTGTGTGCGGGACGAGGCGCCCGGGGCGGCGCGGCTGCGGCTGCTGCTCGTCGAGCCGGACGCGCGCGGCCTGGGCGTCGGTGACCGGCTCACCCGGGCGTGCGTCGACTTCGCGCGCGAGGTCGGCTACCGCGAGCTGGTGCTGTGGACCAACGACGTCCTCGCCCCCGCCCGCCGCATCTACGAGCGGCACGGGTTCGTCCTCGTCGCCGAAAAGCCGCACCGTTCGTTCGGGGTGGATCTGATGGGGCAGGACTGGCGGCTGGATCTGCACGGGACCGAGGAGTGACGGGCAGGGTCCGCTAGGGTCCGCGGTATGAAGCTCGCCTTCTCCACGCTCGGTGTCCCCGGTCTCCCCCTCCCCGACGTCGTACGGCTGGCCGCCGACCATGGCTATCACGGCGTCGAGCTGCGCGCGCATCCCGAGGAACCGGTGCACCCCGGCCTCGGCATCACCGGACGGGCCGACGCGGCCGCCGAGTTCAAGGCGGCGGGCGTGGAGATCCTCGGGCTTGCGGGGTACGCGCGGGTCGCGGCACCCGGTGACGACGCTCCCGTGCTCGCCGAGATCCGTGAACTCCTCGACCTGGCACGGGACGTGGGCGCCCCGTACGTCCGTGTCTTCCCGGGCGGCGGTGACGAGCAGAGCCCCGAGGAGGCGGACGCGACGGCCGCCCGGCGGCTGGGCACGGCGGCCGAGTACGCGGGCGACGTCGGCGTACGCATCCTGCTGGAGACCCACGACTCGCACCGCACCGGCGCCGACGCGATGCGGGTGCTCGGGCTGGTCGGGCACCGTCAGGTGGGGGCGCTGTGGGACGTCATGCACACCTGGCTCGGCGGCGAGCAGCCCGCGCAGACGTACGCGGCGCTGTCCCCGTACCTCGGATACGTACAGGTCAAGGACATCGCCTCCGCCGACGACACGACTCCGCTGCCGCTGGGGGCCGGGGTGCTGCCGCTCACCGAGTGCGTGGAGCTGCTGTCGCGGCAGGGGTGGGACGGCTGGCTGTGCTGGGAGTACGAGAAGCGGTGGTACGAGGCGGCGGCCCCGCTGCCGGGGTTGCTGGCGGCCGGGCGTGACCATCTGGGGCGGTTGCTGAACGACTCGGCGTGACGGCCACCCCCCTTGGCCGCACACCGTGCGTCACGCCCTTGCGCCACAGCGCAAAGGGTTTCCCGTCCGGCGGTGATCAGGCAGAGTCGGGTGTGGGGGGAACAGCGCCAAGCGCGTTGACGAGGCGTGGCGACTCCGGCTGGGGGGCCGGGGGCGCCACGCCTCGCCCCATTTCGCGGGGTGTCCCAGCCGCCTCAGGTACGCCATGACGCGGCCGTCGGGGCCGACCGGTGGGACTCCGGACCCGCAGGCCCGCCCGAGGCCGTTGGCGACGTCGAGCCCGAGCCCTTCGGCCCGGTCGGCACAGGTGGCACAACCCGGCCCGGCGCCAAGGACGTCAGCGCCACCCCGCCCACCAGCAGTGCCGCGGCGGCCCAGCGCAGGCCGCTGATCGGTTCGCCGAGGAACAGGGCGGCCGAGGACATGCCGAAGACCGGGACGAGGAGGGAGAAGGGGGCGACCGTCGACGCGGGGTGGTGGCGGAGGAGCCAACCCCATACCCCGAAGCCGAAGACGGTTGTGATCCAGGCGACGTAGAGGATCACGCCCGCTCCTTGCCAGTCCAGCGCCCGCAGGGCGGCCAGGTCGGTGGCCGGGCCCTCCAGGAGGAGGGACAGGGCGAGCAGGGGCAGCACCGGCACCGTGCTGACCCAGACCATGAAGTTGAGGGCGTCGGGCGGGGACGCCTTGCGGGTGAGGACGTTGGACAGGCCCCAGCAGGCCGCCGCCGCGACGACGAGGGCGAAGGCGGCCAACGGGCCGCCCCTGCCCTCGTCGACGGCCGCGAGGGCCACCCCGGACAGCGCCACGGCCATGCCCGACAGCCGTACGCCGGTAGGCCGTTCACCCAGCACCGCGAAGGCGATCAACGCCGTGAAGACCGCCTGGATCTGGAGGACGAGCGACGACAGCCCGGCGGGCATCCCCGCGTCCATCCCGACGAAGAGCAGCCCGAACTTGGCCGCGCCCAGCACCAACCCGACCCCCACGATCCACTTCCACGCGACCTTCGGGCGTCCCACGAAGAACACCGCTGGCAGCGCCGCCGCCAGGAAGCGGAGGGCCGAGAAGAGCAGGGGCGGGAAGTGGTCGAGGCCGATCTCGATGACGGTGAAGTTCACGCCCCAGACGGCGGCGACGAGGACGGCGAGGGTGAGGTGTGCGGGTCGCATGCGTCGAGCATCCGCCACCTGATCATGCAGCACCAGCGCGGATTACTGGAGGGATGGATGAAGCAATGCTTACGAATGCCGCCGCAGGCGCAGCCTCAGCCGCCACGGGTCACCCGGCGACGGCATCGGCGTCTGCCGGTCCGCCTCGACCTGGATCTCGTAGTACGAGTCGGCCGCCGTCCCGTGGAACGCCTCGTCGTACGCGGCCATGGCCCCCCGGAGCCCCCCACCGGCCACACCACGGCGCCGGCTCACCACCGCCAGCCAGGTGCACAGCCCCAGAACCAGGGCGAGTCCGCCGACCATGATCAGAAACGGTAAGAAGGCATCCACGCCGCGAGCTTACGCTCTACGCCGGAAGCCCAGCCGTCACCAGCTCACCCCTGCACAAGGAGGACCCCGTGCTCGATCTCCAGCGCCTGCGTGCCCTGCACGCGGTCTCCGTCCACGGCACGATCGGCGCCGCGGCGACCGCCCTCGGCTACACCTCCTCCGCCGTGTCCCAGCAGATCGCGAAGCTGGAGCGGGAGACCAGGACCGTGCTGCTGGAGCGCCATGGGCGCGGGGTCCGGCTCACCGAGCAGGCGCACCGTCTCGCCGCCACCGCCCAGGAGTTGCTGGCCATCGTCGAGCGCGCGGAGACCGAGCTGGAGGAGCAACGCGGGCTGCCCGCCGGGCAGCTGTCGGTCGCGGCGTTCGCCTCGGCGGCCCGGGGCCTGATGCCGGGCGTCCTCGCCGACCTGGCCCGGCGCCACCCGGCCCTCGACACCCGCCTCACCGAGATCGACCCTCATCTGTCCGTCGATCTGGTCGCCAAGGGCGCGGTCGACATGGCCGTCGCCCACGACTGGGACATCGCGCCGCTGCCCGCGCCCGAGGGAGTCGAACAGGCGGTCATCGGCGACGACTTGTGCGACCTCCTCGTCCCCGCGGACCACCCCTTCGCCGGGCGCGCCTCGGTCCGCCGTACGGACCTCAAGGGCGAGCGCTGGATCTGCCAGCCCCCGGGCCGTGTCTGCCACGACTGGCTGATGCGCACGCTCCGCGCGGCCGGCTGCGAGCCCGACATCGTCCACCAGGCCGACGAGAACCCCACCCTCGTCGCCCTCGTCGCCGCCGGCCTCGGCATCGCCCTCATCCCCCGCCTCGGCCGCGGTCCCCTCCCCGAAGGTGTCGTCGAAGTCGCCCTCGACCCCATGCCCGTACGCCGTCTGTACGCCCTGTGGCGCACGGGCGCGTCACGCCGTCCGGCGATCGCGGAGACGGTGCGCACCTTGCAGGAACACTGGCCCGAAGTGGCGGCTCACCGGCCCCAGTAGCCACACGCCTCACCCCCGTACCGACTTCCGGGATTCGGCCGGTTCCCGGGAACCGGCCACCATCTCGCCCCGTCCAACCAGCATGCTGCCGGATGAGTCTCCGCAGTGCGGTGTCGGCTTCGCTGCTGGCTGCGATCGCTGACCCCC
Source organism: Streptomyces sp. NPDC002845 (assembly GCF_053591955.1). Lineage (NCBI taxonomy): Bacteria > Bacillati > Actinomycetota > Actinomycetes > Kitasatosporales > Streptomycetaceae > Streptomyces > Streptomyces sp. NPDC002845. The sequence goes on from NZ_JBSFUU010000027.1 coordinate 57,830, forward strand.
CTCTCCGCCGCCTGCGGCCGGCAGCACGCCGTCACCGGCGCGCCCCCTCCGACTGCGCCGGTGACGGCCCCTCTTCACGTCTCCTCTTCTCCTCTTCACGCCTCCTCTTCACGCCCCCTCCCCACAGCGACATTTCACGGTGGCAGCGGTGGTACGTTCCCTTGACCGGAAGAAACTTCCCGGATATTCGTGGCTCCTCGGAAGTTTCCTTCACAAGGGAAGGAGCGCACATGCGCGACTCCGGCACGGGAAGCACGGGAGACGCGGGAGACACGGGAGGCACGGGAAGCCGACCAACCCCCTCCAGACGTACCGTCCTCGCCGCCACCGCCGGCATCACCACCGGCCTCGCCCTCCAGCACGCGGTACCGGCCGACGCGTCCGATACCGATGCCGATGCCGAGGTCGACGACAAGAAGCTCCGCGCCCTCATCTCCCGTATGACGCTGGAGGAGAAGGTCGGACAGCTCTTCGTGATGCGGGTGTACGGGCATTCCGCCACCGCGCCCGACCAGGCCGACATCGATGCCAACCTCAAGGAGATCGGGGTACGGACGGCCGCCGAGCTGGTCGCCAAGTACCGCGTCGGCGGGATCATCTACTTCGCCTGGGCGCACAACACCCGTGATCCGCATCAGATCGCGGGACTGTCGAACGGGATCCAGAAGGCCTCTCTCGGCCTGCCCCGAGGGCTCCCCGTCCTCATCTCCACCGACCAGGAGCACGGGATAGTCGCGCGCGTGGGCAAGCCCGCCACCCTCCTTCCGGGCGCCATGGCCCTCGGCGCGGGCGCCTCGCGGGGCGACGCACGCACGGCCGGGCGGATCGGCGGGGCCGAGTTGCGCGCGATGGGCGTCCGGCAGGACTACGCGCCCGTCGCCGACGTGAACGTGAACCCGGCCAACCCGGTCATCGGCGTACGGTCCTTCGGTGCCGATCCCGAGGCCGTGGCCGGGCTCGTCGCCGCGCAGGTGAAGGGGTATCAGGGCGCCGGGGTGGCGGCGACCGCCAAGCACTTCCCCGGACACGGGGACACGGAGACCGACAGCCACTACGGCTTCCCCGTCATCGAACACACCCGCGAGCAGTGGGCCAGCCTCGACGCGCCGCCGTTCGAGGCCGCCATCCGCGCCGGGATCGACTCGATCATGACCGCGCACATCATGGTCCCGGCCCTCGACCCGTCCGAGGACCCGGCCACGCTCTCCCGCCCGATCCTCACCGGCATCCTGCGCGAGGAACTCGGCTACGACGGGGTCGTAGTGACGGACTCGCTCGGCATGGAGGGCGTACGGACCAAGTACGGCGACGACCGCGTGCCGGTGCTCGCCCTCAGGGCCGGGGTCGACCAGCTCCTCAACCCGCCCTCCCTGGACATCGCCTGGAACGCCGTCCTCGACGCCGTACACGGAGGCGAGCTGACCGAGGCCCGCCTCGACGAGTCCGTCCTGCGCGTTCTGCGGCTGAAGGCGAAGCTGGGGCTGTTCGGGAAGCCGTACGTCACCGACGCGGGCGTGGACCGGACGGTCGGCATCCGCGCGCATCTCGACGCGGCCGACCGGATCGCCGAGCGGACGACCACGCTGCTCGTCAACAGAAAGGCCGACGAGGGGGCCGGCGGCGACGCCCTGCTGCCGCTCTCGCCCCGCACCCACCCGGACCTGCTCGTCGTCGGCGCCGACCCCGCCTCCCCGTCGGGCACCACCGGCCCGCCCACCACCGTCCTGGCCGCCGCCCTCACCGAACTCGGCTTCACGGCAACGGCGTTGTCCACCGGCACCGCACCCTCGCAGGCGACCGTCGACCGGGCGGTCGCGACGGCGCGGGGCAAGGACGCGGTGGTCGTGGGGACGTACAACGTGACGGCGGGCAGTGCGCAGCAGAGGCTCGTCGCGGCGCTCGTGGCCACCGGGGTGCCCGTCGTGGCGGTCGCCGTCCGCAATCCGTACGACGTGGCCCACCTCCCGGGCGTGGGCGCCTGCCTGGCCTCGTACTCCTGGACCGATGTCGAACTGCGGGCGGCGGCCTGGGTGTTGGCGGGACGCGTGGCGCCGCGGGGGAAGCTGCCCGTGCCGGTGCAGCGGGCGGACGACCCGGCGCAGGTGCTGTATCCGATCGGCTACGGGCTGTCGTACTAGGGCATACGTCACCCAATCCAGCGCCCCCACTCCCAAGTGGCCCAAAGCCCCCGGCACGTGTGGCGTGGCCCTCCCTCGGCGGGTCACGCTGGACGGCGGGTACCGGGGGTATATCGGGGGGATTGGTGCATGCGCGGGGTTTGGGGAGCGCGGTCGGCCGTTGCCGTGTTCGCCGTCGCGGTGCTCTCGGGCTGTCAGGCGCTGTCCGGGGCCGATGACGTCGCACAGAACTCTTCCTCGTCCAGTACGGCGACACGGTCGCCCTCGGGGTACGGGGCGCTGTTCCTCGCGGTCGACGAGTGCAGTTCCTTCGGCACGACCAGCTTCACGGAGGTGCCCTGCGGCAGCGAGCGTGCCGCCGCGCGGGTGATCGCCCGCCACGGCGGCAGGGCCTCCGACGGCCCGCCGTGCCCGGCGACCACCGACTTCGTCCTCCACATCAGCGAGTCCGAGCCGGACTTCGACGAGGACGGCGACGGTTCCGTCCCCCGGGGCTTCGCCTGCATGCGCAACCTCGAACCCCCGCACCCTGGCGACCCCGGCGGCGGAGGAGGCCCGCGCACCATCGCCGGCGACTGCGTGTACGGCGCGGGCGAGGGCGAGGTCCGCGAGACGTCCTGCGACGGCAAGAGGGAGAACCCGCCCGAGTACCAGGTGACGTCGGCGGTCGGCAAGAGGTCCGAGTGCCCGTCGACGACCGAGCTGTACGTACAGCTCGGCGGCAGCAGGCCGGTGGGCTGCGCCCGGCCGGTGTGAAGGTGTGGAGGTGTGGAGGTGTGAAGGGCCGGGCGCAGCATTACGGAAATTGACTGGCCGTTATCAAGTACTACGGCCGCAGCGTCGGCTCCCGCTCGATGTCGTGCTTGTCGAGCCTGGCGTCGTACCCGGCCAGCGGCTTGGCGACCGAGGCGTCCTCCTGGACCGCCGGGGAGGCCACGCCCGCCCACTTGAGGATGCGGGCCGTGGCGAGGTCCTTCTCGGACTCGACCAGGCCGGCGACACGGGCGCCGTGGTTGGCACCGGGGGCCGTGAAGACGTACGAGTCACGGGCGCGCTTGCCGAGGTGGAAGGGTTCGGCGCCCCAGGGGTCGTTCTCGCCGTAGACGAAGAGCATCCGGCGGGCGTTGTTGCGGACCCAGGTGTCGATGTCGAGCATGGCCCACGGCTGGAACCTCATCGGGATCTCACGCGGGACGAAGTTCCGCGGCGGCAGGTAGCCGTGGCGGATGTACTTCTTCTCGATGTGCGGGAACACGATCGTCGGCGCGCCCAGCTGTGTACCCGCCTGGTAGAAGTACGGCTGGTACGGCTCCAGGCCCTGGTCCGTGTAGAAGGAGAAGCCGGAGATCGTGTCGATGGACGTCCAGATCTCGTCGTCCGTCGCGTTCGCCGCGTCCGCGGGGATCGTGTCGCTGTCGCAGTCCTCCAGCAGGCTGTACTGCCAGAAGCCCCACACGTAGTCGAGGACGGTCGCCTCGTACGCCTTGTCCAGGCTGCCGATGGTGGTGAAGGTGAAGCCCTCGGCGGCCGCGTACTCGGCGTACCGTTTCTCCAGCGGCTTCCGGCGCACCAGGGCCTCGCGCTGGACGGCGTTCAGCCGGTCGCGGCACTTCTTGGTGCCGACGGTGGCGAAGAACTCGTCGTAGGCCGAGTCCTCCTTGTTGATCACGTCGTTGGGGGCGACGTAGGCGACGACGCCGTCCATGTCGCGCGGGTAGAAGCGCTCGTAGTACGTGGCGGTCATGCCGCCCTTCGAACCGCCCGTGGAGATCCACTTCTTGCCGTAGACCGGCTTGAGGGCCTTGAAGATGCGGTGCTGGTCGCTCGCCGCCTGCCAGATGTCGAGCTTGGACCAGTCGGCCGGGTCGGGGCGGGACGGCGTGAAGAAGCGGTACTCCATGGAGACCTGGTTGCCGTCCACGATCTGGGTGGGCTCGGCGCGTCTCGGGGTCGTGGAGACGAAGTAGCCGCCGGTGTAGAAGACCGTCGGGCGGCTGGTGTCCTTGTGCAGCACGGTGATCCGCTGCTGGAACGTGCCCTTGGCCGGGTGCCGGTGGTCGATCGGCTGGGTGTAGTTCAGGACGAAGAAGCGGTAACCGGTGTACGGCTTCTCCTCGATCAGGCTCATGCCCGGTATCGCGAGGAGCCGGTCCTTGATGTCTTGCGTGGCCGTACCTGCGGTGCCTGATATGGCTTCCGGCTGGGCGGCGGTGGCCGCTCCCGCCGTACTCAGGGTGCCTATGAGCACCACGAGCGCCAGCAGCCATCTGAGCGCCTTGCGCATACGTTTCTCCCCTGTGAAACAGATGTGCGCCGGAACCTAGTCGAGCGACCGTCGGGGCACCAGGGGAGGAACAGCCCAACTGGCCATGTATCAGGCGGCGTTCAGCAGAACTCGGGAGAGATAGGGAAAACCCTGCGCGGAGTTGCTGTGCGGCCTTCGGCGCTCATTCCGCGTTCAGCAGAGGATCCAGCCCGAGCTCACCGAACCCCGGCCGACCTCCCCCTCGACCCACACGCACCGCCGCCCGGCGTGCACCTTCACCGGCCCGGCGCGGTACTTGAACCACCCCTCGTTCACCACCGGCCGCCCGCCCCACGCCCGCAGGCTCACGGACATCCACTTGCGCGTGCCCTGCTTCTTGGCGACGGTCACGGCACAGACGTATCCCCTGCGCTTGAAGACCTGCACGGACCCGGTGGAGAAGGGCAGCGTACGGACCTTGCGCCCCGGGCAGGGCGAGGCCGCCTCCGCGGTGCCCGGACTCGACAGCACGAACAGCCCGGACACGGTCAGCGCGGCCATGCCGAGCGCTACCCCCCGGCGTGGTCCCGCCGGTTTTCCAGCACGTTTCCCAGCACGTTTCCCACCCCTGCTCACTGCAGCCCCTCCCACCGCAGACACCGTACTGGTGTACGGACGCACGCCGTACGGCACACGGTTGCTTCCCGCTCATGCTTGACGGTTGCTTCCCGCGCGAGCCGCGCCGCGCGGGTCCCGGGCGCCCTCGCTCGTCTACATCTACCGTCTACGCGGCGGTGACCGGTTCGCCCACGAACGTCCGCCACAGGTCGGCGTAGCGCCCGCCCCGCGCCAGCAGTTCCGCGTGCGTGCCGTCCTCGGAGACCTGCCCGTGGTCCATGACCACGACACGGTCCGCGCGGGCGGCCGTGGTCAGCCGGTGGGCGACAATCAAGGTGGTGCGCGCGTAAGCGCCCGATGGGGGGCGGTGGTCGGGCGACGGGAGGGCCGTGCGGCGGCCGGCGAGGCGGTCGGTGGCCTGGTTGACCTGGGCCTCGGTGGCCAGGTCGAGGGCGGCCGTGGCCTCGTCGAGGAGGAGGATGTCGGGGTCGACGAGTTCGGCGCGGGCCAGGGCGATCAACTGGCGTTGCCCGGCGGAGAGGTTGCGGCCGCGCTCGGCGACCTCGTGGAGGTAGCCGCCGTCGAGCGTGGCGATCATGTCGTGGGCGCCGACCGCCCGTGCCGCCGCCTCCACCTCGGCGTCGGTGGCCTCGGGGCGGCCGTAGGCGATGGCGTCCCGGACGGTGCCCTGGAAGAGGTACGCCTCCTGCGGGACGACGCCCAGCCGGTGCCGGTACGAGGTGATGTCGAGGTCGCGCAGGTCGGTGCCGTCGACCAGCACCCGCCCGCTCGTGGGGTCGTAGAAGCGGGCGACCAGCTTCACCAGGGTCGACTTGCCCGCGCCGGTCTCGCCGACGAAGGCGACGGTCTGCCCGGCGGGGATGGTCAGGGCGACGCCGCCGAGGGCCTCTTCCGGTTCGTCGGCGGCCCCGTAGGCGAAGTGCACGTCCTCGAAGGTGATGTCGCCGCGCAGGGACCGCACCGCGAGCGGCTTCTCGGCCGTCCTCGTCGACGTCGGCTCCTGAAGCAGTTCCTGGACGCGGCCCAGCGAGACCGTGGCCTGCTGGTAGCCGTCGAAGACCTGGGAGAGCTGCTGCACGGGGGCGAAGAACAGGTCGATGTAGAGGAGGTACGCGACCAGCGCGCCCGTGGTCAGTGTGCCGGCGTCGACGCGGTGCGCGCCCACGACCAGGACGGCCGCGGCGGCCACGGACGCCAGGAGCTGTACGAACGGGAAGTAGACCGAGATCAGCCACTGCCCGCGGATACGTGCCTGCCGGTAGCTGTCGCTGCCCCGCGCGAACCGCTCGCCGCCGTCGCGCTCGCGTCGGAACGCCTGCACGATCCGCAGCCCGGACACCGTCTCCTGGAGGTCGGCGTTGACCCCGGACACGCGCTCACGGGCGAGTTCGTACGCCTTCACGCTCGCCCGCCGGAAGAAGACCGTGCAGACGATCAGCGGCGGCAGTGTCACGAAGACGATGAGCGCGAGCTCCACGTCGATGACGACCAGCGCGACCATGATGCCGAGGAAGGTGACGACCGAGACGAAGGCCGTGACCAGGCCCGTCTGGAGGAAGGTGGACAGGGCGTCGACGTCGGTCGTCATGCGGGTCATGATCCGGCCGGTCAACTCCCGCTCGTAGTAGTCGAGTCCGAGACGCTGGAGCTGGGCGAAGATCTTCAGGCGGAGGGAGTAGAGCACCCGCTCCCCCGTCCGTCCGGTCATCCGCATCTCGCCGATCTGCGCCGTCCACTGGGCCAGTACGGCGAGGAGTGCGAGTCCGGACGCGGCCCACACCGCGCCGAGAGCCAGCTCGGAGACGCCCTGGTCGATGCCGTGCCGGATCATGACGGGGAGGAGCAGTCCCATGCCCGCGTCGGTCGCCACGAGCAGGAGGCAGACCAGGAGAGGGAGCCCGAAGCCACGCAGGAGCCGCTTCAGGCCGTACGACTCCTCCGGCGTGACCGCGCGGGCCTCGTCGATGCCCGGAGTGTCGGTGGCCGGGGGCAACGCGTCGACCTGGGCCAGGAGTTCGGGGGTGGCGGGGCTGCCGTCGAACGCCAGGTCCCGGGGTTCGCGGTCGCCGGTCCACAGCCTGGGGGTGATACCGCGCTCGGCGTCGAACTCGGCGTCCAGTTCGTCGCGTACGGAGGTGTCCTCGGCCGGGCAGGTCGGCTGGACGTGGACGTGCCCCGGTGAGACCCCGCCGAGTTCGTCGGGGTCGGTGAGGAGGCGCCGGTACAGGGCGGAGCGCTGCTGGAGCTCCTCGTGGGTGCCGAGGTCGGCGAGGCGGCCGTGGTCGAGGACGGCGATGCGGTCGGCGAGGTTGAGGGTGGAGCGGCGGTGGGCGATCAACAGGGTGGTGCGCGCGTTAGCGCTCGATGAGGGGTGGTGGTCGGGCGACGGGAGGGCGGTGCGGCCCTCCATGACCTGCTTGAGGGCCTCGTGGATCTCGTGCTCGACGCGGGCGTCCACGGCCGAGGTCGCGTCGTCGAGGACGAGGAGGCGGGGGTCGGCGAGGATCGCGCGGGCGAGGGCGACGCGCTGGCGCTGGCCGCCGGAGAGGGTCAGGCCGTGTTCGCCGACCTTGGTGTCGTAGCCGTCGGGCAGCTCGGCGATGAAGCGGTCCGCCTGGGCGGCGCGGGCCGCGGTCTCGATCTGCTCCTGGGTCGCGTCGGGGCGGCCGTAGGCGATGTTGCGGCGGACCGTGTCCGAGAAGAGGAAGGAGTCCTCGGGGACGAGGCCGATGGCGGCACGGAGGGAGTCGAGGGTCAGTTCGCGCACGTCGTGGCCGCCGATGAGGACGGCGCCGCGCGTGACGTCGTAGAAGCGCGGGAGGAGCAGCGAGACCGTGGACTTGCCGGAGCCGGAGGAGCCGACGACGGCGAGCGTCTCGCCCGGACGGATCTCGAAACTGAGCCCGTCGAGGACGGGCCGTCCGTCCTCGTAGGCGAAGGAGACGTCGTCGAACTCGACGGTCGCGGGCGCGTCGGCGGGCAGGGCCTTGGTGCCGTCGGTGAGCGTGGGCTCGGTGTCGATGAGTTCCAGGACGCGTTCGGTGCCCGCGCGCGCCTGCTGCCCGACCGTGAGGACCATGGCGAGCATGCGGACGGGGCCGACGAGCTGGGCGAGGTAGGCGGAGAAGGCGACGAACGTGCCGAGCGTGATGTTCCCGCGCACCGCCAGCCAGCCGCCGAGCGCCAGCATCGCGACCTGGCCGAGGGCGGGCACGGACTGGAGGGCGGGGGTGTAGACCGAGTTCAGCCGGATCGTGCGCAGGCGGCCCGCGAAGAGCCGCCGGCTGACCTCCCGCACCTTCCCGGTCTCCTGGTCCTCCTGCCCGAAGCCCTTCACCACGCGTACGCCGCTGACGGAGCCGTCGACCACGCCCGCGACGGCGGCGGCCTGGGCCTGGGCGTACCAGGTGGCGGGGTGCAGCCTCGTCCGGCTGCGCTGGGCGATGAACCACAGGGCCGGGGCGACGGCGAGCGCGACCAGCGTCAGCGGGATCGACAGCCACGCCATGATCACGAGGGAGATCGCGAAGAGGAGGAAGTTCCCGATCGTCATCGGGAGCATGAACAGCAGGCCCTGGATCAGCTGGAGGTCGCTGGTGGCCCGGCCGACGACCTGCCCGGTCGACAGCTCGTCCTGGCGGCGGCCGTCGAGACCGGTGACCGTCCCGTACATCTCCGTACGGAGGTCGTGCTGGACGTCGAGGGCGAGGCGGCCGCCGTAGTAGCGGCGGATGTAGGTGAAGACGTAGACGAGGACGGCGGAGCCGATGAGGGCGCCCGCCCAGGGGGCCATGTCGCGGGTTCCGGCGCCGATGACGTCGTCGATGATCACCTTCGTGATCAGGGGGACGAGGGCCATGAGGGCCATACCGGCGAGGGAGGAGCCGAGGGCGAGGATCACGTCCTTGGGGTAGCGCCAGGCGTATCCGGCGAGGCGCCGGGCCCAGCCGGGGGGTGCCGCCGGTTCGACGGGTTCCGCCCGGCCCGGTTCCGCCTGCTCGGCCCCACCCTGGTGCGCTGCCACGCCTGCCGCCTCCGTCGATCTCGACCATTTGGACGCTTTGGTCCTTACCCCGCCGGAGTCACCAACGCCGAGGGAGGCGGATTTCATCCCGCCGGAGCGGTGAGCGGCGCGCACCGGCCGCGTGACGCGCGCCACTCCTGTCACACCGGGCATGTCTCAGGACGGTAACAAGGGGGGCGGGCGACGCCCGGAATTCCGCCAGGGAATTCCTTCTGCCCGATATCTCACCCCCCTGGACCGGAACGTAGCTCCGAAGTGACACGCCGTCATATCCGCCGGTCCCGGACGGGAAAAGCGCGACGCACTCGCCACCGCCGGACGGATAACACGAACCCCGCACGCCCATTTTTCCACCTTGATCACATTTGACCTGGGAGTTTGACAGGCACGCACCCGAACTCAATATTTATTACTCCACAGTAAGGCGGTTTTGAATTCACTCCGCCCTACGGCGTGCACCGCGCCAGAAATGGCCATGCGTGCATGCATAAAAGCAGCCACGGCTGCACAGAAAGGTGAACGTTCGAGTGACGGACAACACATTAAAGCCGCGGATTCGCACGCGGCGAGCGGCGGCGGCGGTCACAGCCCTGCTCAGCGCGGTCGCGAGCCTCGCGCTGGCTCAGCCCGCCCACGCCGGACCCGGCGGCGCCGTCAACATCCGGGGCGAGGAGCCCTGGGACACCGACGAGATGATGGCGCAGGTCTGTGGCGCCGACGGTGACACCGGTTACCAGGACTGGTACGTCAACATCAACACCGGCGAGCTCCGCGACCACTCCTCGTGGCGCAAGGAGCCGGTGTGGCACAAGGACGACGGCAAGTGGACGCTGCAGCCGGGCTGGGAGCGTTTCGAGGGCCGCTGCGAATATCCCGTGGCCTCCAGCTGGACCTTCCAGGACGCATGGCGGCCCATCAGCGAGCCGCGCTCCAACTGCACCGACAGCGGCGGGTACGGCCTGGAACTGGGCCGCGAATACTCGACCTCGACGTCGTACTCGCACTCTGTCGGCGGTTCCACCAGCGTGGAGGCGTCCATCGGCGACTGGTTCGGCACGTCGGTCGAGGCGTCGTACGAGTACTCCTGGGCCATCGAGGAGTCGGTGAGTGTCTCGAATACCGATGTGATCGACATCAGCCCGCAGAAGACGGCCTGGATCGAGGCCGCCCCCACAAAGCGCGTGGTGCGTGTGAACCCGGTCTTCAAGGTCGAGTCGTACACCTGGAATCTGACCGGAAAGTACGATGACATGGTGGACGTCGATTCATGGCGCGGCCGCGGCTACAACCGGATTTACTCGTACGGCAACTACATCGACGGCGTCGCCGATGAACTCAAGAAGGACGGAACGCCGAAAATGACGTTCCGGATGAAGGACCGGCCCGCCGGGAACGAATGCGACTGAGCGGGAAAGAGGAGACGCGTGGCCGCAGGGTGCCGGACGGCACCCTGCGGCTTTCGTCTTACGGCAGGCGCACGGTCAGCCGGTAGAAGCGGGTGATCTGGACGTCGTTCTGATTGTCGTCGCTCACCAAGAGCAGGCGCAGCCCGCCGTGGCCGTGGCCCGTGACCGTCATGCCCTCGATGTTGTCGAGCAACGGGTTGGGCTGGGGCTGCCTGGCGGTCGCGCCGAGGGGCGGGCAGTCCACGAGGTCGGCGAGCAGAGTCTTGCGGACGAGTCGTACGCCGTCGCCGTCCTGGCCGGTGAGTGTCTCGGTGCCGCCGGTGTCCGTGGCCCGGCGTGGGTCGGCGGCGTACAGGCGGACCGTGTTGCCGACGCCGGGGGTGTAGCCGCGCTCCAGCACGAGGAGGCGGCCACCGGGCAGGGCGGTGACCTCGACGACACCGAGGCCGGAGTCGGCGCGGTAGCCGTACTGGGCCGAGAGCTCGAACTCCTTGCCCCTGTGCCGCTCCCACGTCTGGAAACGGACCACCCCGGCCGCGTCCCCGGCCAGGGCGCCCTCCATCGAGGCGAGCAGGGTACGGCCGCCGGGGAAGAGGGTCAGGCCCTCGAAGGTCTGGTTGACGGCGGCGCGGCCCGCGGGGGCGACCCGGAGCGCGTCGGGCACGGGGAGGCTGCCCAGCGGGCGGCCGGCGCGGTCGTAGCGCCGTACGGACGGTTCGGTCTCGGAGCTGATCAGCCGCGTGCCGTCGCGGTCGACGACCAGCCCCTCGGAGTCGAGCGCGGCCCCGTTCTCGTCGGCGAGCGGGACGACGCCCGTCGGCCGGAGCGTCCGGCGGTCGAGCGAGAAGAGCGCGGACCGGTCGGAGACCGCGAGGAGGGAACCGTCACGGTCCACGGCGAGGGCGGAGAAGTTGCCGACGAAGGTGCCCTCGAAGGTCGTCTTGTCGAGGGCGTCGGAGAAGCTGTCGATGGACGCAGAGGGTGAACAGGCGTTCCTTTTCAGTGAGTTGGCGCCGTCGGCGGTGACGCCGTCGGCATTGGCGGGTCCGGCGGCGGCCAGGGAAGTGGCCGCCGCCAGACCGGCGGTGACAGTGGCGAGAAGAGTTCTCAGGCGCATGGCGTCACGGTAGGACGGGAGCGGTGGTGGGGAGGTGGACTTGCCGTGAACGTCAGGGAGTTCGGGCAGGGCGCCACGCACTGGCGGTCGTCGGCACGAGGTCCTCGTATCCGCCGTATCCGCCGTATCCGCCGTACTCATCGTATTCGCCGTATTCGCCGCAGCACCGGCCGGTAGCCGCCAGGGCGGGCCGATCAGGCTTCTCGTGCGGAGGCGTCGATGTCGCCGGGAACGCCGAGGCCGTTCCGGCCTCCTTCGCTGTCGTCATCGCTGTCGTCGTCATCGCCGTCGCCGTCGATGTCGCCGTCGATGTCGCTGTCGCTGTCGATGTCGCCGCAGGCGGGTACGGGGAGGCGGACGCCCCGGCTCTCGGCGATCCGGTGCACGTCGGTCAGCGCCTCACTCATGCGGGCGAGAAGGTACCGGAGATGCGCGGGAGTGGCCCGGCGGTCGGCGAGCATGTCGGCGGCGTGGCCGAGGAAGTCGCCCGCCATGCCGAGTTGCACGCTCTCGATGTTGTCGGCCAAGCGGGATAGGTATCCGTTGCCGTCGGTCACGAGGTAGCAGGGCTGCCCCTCCGATCCCGCCCAGGGCAGCAGACGTGCACCGCCGACACCGCCCTTCACACCGTCACCTCCGCCCCGCGGATGACACGCGGCCCGATGTCGATCCCATGCACAGCCAGCTTCACTGCCCGCCGCCGGACCTGCCGCTTCCGCTCCTCCTCGCGCCGCTCGTGGGCGAGGAGGTAGGGGCGGACCAGGGCGTGGTCCTCGCCGCGCAGGGGACGGGAGCCGGAGCGGCGTGCGGTCGGACCGTCGGCGTACGGGGCGGCTGTGGCCTGAACCGCCTCGCCGGTGGCAGCGATACGGCCGCGGCGGCGCCCCACGCCTGGCAGCAGGAGCCGCAGCAACGGCTCGACGAGGCGGGCGATACGGTGATTCATGTCGTCGACTCCTTGGGTTCGTTGACGGCCACGCCCCCGGACCGGTCGCACGGTCGCGGGGGTTTCGCCTTGTGTAGCGATCCACTCACAGAGTGAGACGGTCCGGGCTAGGCTCGCCAGAGAGGAGCAGGTGACAGGACTTTCGTCGCAAGGGGGTTGACGCGATGGGCACCATCTACGGCGATTGGCTCAAGCAGCAGCGCGAGGCGGCCGGGCTGACACAGCAGCAGTTGGCCGACATGGCGTTCATGACGCGCTCGCACATCGCGCACATCGAGGCGGGGCGCCGGGTGCCGTCCAAGCGGGACGCGCAGCGGCTGGACCGGGCGCTGAACACGGGGAACGTGCTGAGCAGCTTTCTGCCGCAGGACGATGTGGCGACCGCCGACTACTTCGAGGCGGTGCGCGTACTCGAACAACAGGCGGCAATGATCCGCGAGTTCGCCCTGGCGTACTTCCCGGGCATCCTCCAGACGAAGAGGTACGCACATGCGGTCCTGAGTTCGGCGTTCCCTCCGGTGAGTGAAGAGGAGCGTGACAAGCGCCTCGTCACACGCGTTGAGCGCGCGAAGATCCTCGAAGATCCGGTGACGCCCATGGTGTGGGTGCTGCTGGACGAGACGGTGCTGCGGCGCCCAGTGGCCAGCGGGGACATCATGGCGGAGCAGATCATGCACATCGTTCGTCTCGCCGAGACTGGACGCATCCGCGTACATGTGATGCCGTTCGGTGTGGGCCATCACCCCCTCATGCAGAGCATGCTCACGCTGATGTGGTTCGAGGACCAGCCACCTCTGGCATACGGCGAGGGCGATCGGATGGGGAAACTGCACGACTCCCCGTCCGTGGTCCGCGAGTTGCAGACTCGCTACGATCTCGCCCTGAGCGACGCGCTGCCGCTGAAGGAGTCACTGGCCATGCTCAGGGCTACTGCGAAAGATTACGGACACCATGACTGACCGAACCATCCCGAACGCCGCCGTGCTGAGCGGCTGGCGCAAGTCGTCCCACAGCAACGCCGACGCCGGCAGTTGCCTCGAAGTCCTTGACGGCCATGCCTTCGGCGTGCCCGTGCGCGACTCCAAGAACCCTCATGGGCCCGCCCTGCTCCTCACCGCGCCCGGGTGGTCGGCGTTTGTCGGAGCCCTCAAGAGCGGGGAGTTCCCCGGCTGATCGCGCCCCCGCTCGCCCCGGCCCGGGAGTGCCTCCCAAAACAGGCGTGAGCACTCCCGCCCCCACCGTTCAGACATCGCTCATTTGAGTGTCTGGGTGACATTCAGCGCCCGACTGCTCACACTTTTTGGACGATGGGGTGCCATGAGCCCGAGCTTCATGTTCGACCGCAACCCTCACAGCACAAGCCACGTGATCGCCACGGCGCGCATGCTCATGCATACCGACGGCCTGAACGTGTCCCTCGCCGCCATCGCCCGCGGCTGCGGCACATCGCGCAACTTCCTCTACGCCAACTGGAAGTCCGCCTCCGCGCTGCATCTGCTCGCGTTGAAGGCCGAACTCGCGGACGCCTTTGACGCCGCGCACCGCATCCGTCCCAGCGACGGCACGGTCCCGGGGATCACCGATCACCTGACCCACGTCGTGCGCATCATCCGCCGCCATCCGACCACGGCCGCCATCGCCCGCTCCTCCCCCACGGCGTTCACCACCGCGCACGCGGCCATCGAAGGGCCCTTGGTGCAGCTTGTGATGGAGCGGATCAACGATCTGCTCCACCCGCTCGTCCCCCATGGCGGGATCTGGGGCGATCCCGTGCTGAACTCCAGGCCCTGGAAGATCCTCTGGATCGCCCGCCCTGCCGCGCTCTGCCCTGAAGCCGTGGGCGATCAGCGCCGGGAGGACGCCCTGGACAACGCCCTCGCCGAGCTGCTGCACGACCTGCTCGCTCCCTGGTCCTCCCATCAGTAGCAGGTCGGTAGCGGGTCGGTAGCAGGCGAACACCGAGAGGTCGTCCCGCCGGGCGGCACAACCGATAGACAAAGCAGACAAGGATGCAGGTAGCGGCCGGAATCGAAGGCCTCACGGCTTCCCGCCTGCCGATAGTGCGTCAGCCTGCGGCGTGGGCACGGCCTGAATGTTCGCCTCCCTGATGGGCGGACGCCGGGGGATACCTCGGGCAAGGTCGCTTACAGCACGACAGGGGAGATGCCCCGCTTGATCCCCGGCACGGCGTCGTGGGACACGCCCCAACGCGGCGATTCCGTCACGTCTGACAGGGATGGTGTCCCGCCACGTGGTGTAGCCGATCAAACAAGCGGAACACCCAGGTCGCGGCCCCGATCGCCTTTGCCGGCTGCCCTGTTGGGGCTCACGAAGACGGGACCGGCGATGACTGCCAGGCTCCCCATAGCGGGGGCATGCCCGCCGGGCCCGGACCGGAGGCGACAGATCATGATCGGCCACACCACGACAGGGAAGGTGCCCCTGACAGGTCCGCGTGGGCAGTTGTGCGACGACCAAGGCGTCACTGTGGCCGAGCACCCTGGTTGGCCACGCCGGCGCTCAGTAGGCCGACTTGCGCACCATGAACACGCCCACCGAATCCTCGGTCTCGGCTGTGAACCCGTGCCGCTCGTACAGCCGTCGGGCGGGACTGCCCTGCAGCACGTTCAACCGGACGAGGACGCTGCTGCGGTCGCACCGCTCCAGCAATTCGCGCAGCACGCCCGAACCGATACCGCTGCCCTGAAGACGCGGGGCCAGATAGAAGTGCTCCAGCCGGTGGGCGTCCTCGGCCGGTCGCAGCGCCACGCGGCCGGCGAACGCGGCACCCACCTCGATCACCCAGGTGTGCGCCGGGTCGAATCCGTCCCGCAGCCGCTACCGCACCCGCCGCGCGTCGTACCGGCCGAGCCGTTCCAGATCCGCCCGCAGCACCACGGCACGCAACTCGGCCACCGCCTCGACGTCCGACACCGACACCGACACCGACACCGACCGGATGTCCCAGTCCGCCATGACCACCACGCTGTCGCGCCGGGCTCCTCCCGGTTTCGCTGATCCACTGGCTCCACGGAACCACGCGAACGTGTCGCCACCCTGCAGCCGGCAGCAGTGCACCGTGGGACAGGCACTCAACTCAGGACGTGAGCGGAGAAGTTCGGACCTGTTCCGCGATGCGCGATTCTCCCGAACCTGTCACACAACAGACTCGCGCCGTTCACACCCAGAAACTCATGTCCATGTCACCCTCCTGTCCGTTGGCCGATCACTCAACTCGCGTAGAACGGACACCTCCCATGCCCGCCACGCAGACCCGCCGCTGGAAATCAGTGGCTCTCGCGACCTCGGCCGTACTCATAGGCCTCGCCGTCCCCGCCGTCACGGCCTCCCCCGCCGCCGCGACGACCACGGCGTACGACAGCACGTACTACAAGAACGCGATCGGCAAGACCGGCACCAGCCTCAAGAGCTCGCTGCACACGATCATCAGCAGCCAGTCCAGGATCTCGTACTCCGCGGTCTGGAACGCGCTGAAGGTCACCGACCAGGACCCCCGCAACAGCGGCAACGTGATCCTGCTGTACTCGGGCAAGTCCCGCAGCAAGTCGCTCAACGGCGGCGACGTCGGCGACTGGAACCGCGAACACGTCTGGGCCAAGTCCCACGGCGACTTCGGCACCGCGACGGGCCCCGGCACCGACCTGCACCATCTGCGCCCCGCCGACGTCCAGGTCAACAGCATCCGGGGCAACAAGGACTTCGACCACGGCGGCAGCTCGGTCAGCGGCGCCGCCGGCAACTACACCGACTCCAACTCCTTCGAGCCCCGCGACGCCGTCAAGGGCGACGTGGCCCGCATGATCCTCTACATGGCCGTACGTTACGAGGGTGGCGACGGCTGGGCCGACCTGGAGCCCAACAACTACGTCTCCAACGGCAGCGCCCCCTACCACGGGCGCCTCTCCGTGCTGAAGCAGTGGAACGAGCAGGACCCGCCGGACTCCTTCGAGGAGCGCCGCAACGACGCCATCTACAGCAACTACCAGGGCAACCGGAACCCGTTCATCGACCACCCGGAGTGGGTGGAGGCGATCTGGTAGGCGCGGGCGGGGAGTTACGTCACCCCGGGCACGTCACCCAAGATGCGTCGGCGCGAACATCCGCAGTACCGCCGAGAGGAGGACCACCGAAGGGCCTGGAGCGGCCAGGGTCTTCGCCAGGTCCTCCCCCAGCGTCTCGGGGCTCGTACGCACCCCCGGCACCCCGAACGACTCCGCCAGCGCCACGTAGTCCGGCCGCGCCAGCTCCGTCCCCGTCGTCTCCCCGAACGCGTCCGTCATGTACTCGCGCAGGATGCCGTAGCCCGCGTCGTCGACGATCAGCCACGTGACGTTCAGGTCGTGCTGCCTGGCCGTGGCCAGCTCGGCGATCGAGTACAGGGCGCCGCCGTCGCCCGAGACGGCGAGGACCGGGTACGACGGGTCCGCCACCGCCGCGCCCAGGGCCGCCGGGAAGGCGTAGCCGAGACCGCCCGCACCCTGGGCCGAGTGCATCGTGTTGGGGAAGCGTGCGTCGAAGGCCGCCCAGGCCCAGTACGACAGGATCGTCATGTCCCAGAAGGAGGGCGCCCGGGGCGGGAGAGCCCGGTGGATGGACGCCAGCAGGTCCTGTTCGAGGGTGAGTTGCTGGGAGGCGATCCGTTCACGCACCCGCTCCAGCACCTCCCGCACCCGCCCCGGCGCCGACTCGTCCTCCCGCGCGTCCACCGTCTCCAGCAGCGCCTGAAGCGCCAGGCGGGCGTCCGCGTGGATGCCGAGGGCCGGGTGGTTGGACTCCAGCTTGCCGAGGTCCGCCTCGACTTGGATGACCCGGCCACGGGGCTTGAACGTGTGGTAGTTCGAGGACAGTTCACCGAGTCCCGAGCCCACCACGAGCAGTACGTCCGCGCCCTCCAGAAAGTCCGTCGTGTGCCGGTCCTCGATCCAGGATTGCAGCGACAGCGGGTGCGTCCAGGGGAACGCGCCCTTGCCACCGTAGGTCGTGACCACGGGGGCCTGGAGCCGCTCCGCCAGCTGACGCAGCTTGCCCGACGCGTCCGACCGTACGACTCCCCCGCCCGCGATGATCGCCGGGCGGGCGGCGCGCGACAGCAAGTCCGCTGCCACCGCCGTCAGTTCGGGGCGCGGGGGCAGCTCGTCCGGGGTCGCGTCGAGGCCCGTCACCACCGGCAGCACCGTCTCGGCCAGCAGCACGTCCTGCGGGATCTCCACCCACACCGGTCCGTGCGGAGCCGTCAGCGCCGACTTCCAGGCCGCCGCGATCGCCGACGGGATCTGGGACTGCGTACGGACGGTGTGGACGGACTTCACCACGCTCCTGAACGAGGCCGCCTGGTCCGGGAGTTCGTGGAGGTAGCCGTGGCGGCCGCCACCCAGGCCGGCGGTGGGGATCTGGCTGCTGATCGCCAGCACGGGGGCGCTCGCGGAGGCGGCCTCCTGCAGGGCCGCCAGCGACGTCAGCGCCCCCGGCCCCGTCGACACCAGCAGTGGCGCCGCCTCACCCGTGATCCTGCCGTACGCGTCCGCCGCGAACCCCGCGTTGTTCTCGATGCGCAGGCCGACGTACCGCAGACCGGAGCGGCGCAGCGCGTCGAACACGCCCAGCGCGTGCTGGCCGGGCAGCCCGAAGGCCGTCGTCGCGCCGAGCCCGGCCAGGGTCTCCACGACCAGGTCTCCGCCGTTGCGGCCGGGGGGAGGGTTGAGGGCCGCCTCCGTCTGCGCGGGCGTCGGACGGAGCACCAGGTCGTGGTCGTGGGTCACTTCGCTCGGGCCTCCGCAATCTGGCGCGTCATGATCGTCGTCAGTTCGTACGCCGTGTGGGATGCCGCCACCGACGTGATCTCCGCGTGATCGTACGCGGGGGCCACCTCGACGACGTCGGCACCGACCAGGTTGCGGGACGCGAGCCCCCGCAGGATCTCCAGCAGCTCGCGGGACGTCATGCCGCCCGCCTCCGGCGTCCCCGTGCCGGGCGCGTGCGCCGGGTCGAGGCAGTCGATGTCGATGGAGATGTAGAGGGGACGGTCGCCGATGCGCTGCCGGAGCTGGTCGGCGACCTCGTCGGCGCCGCGCCGGTAGATGTCCGCCGAGGTGACGATGCCGAAGCCCATCTTCTCGTCGTCCGTCAGGTCCTGCTTGCCGTACAGCGGGCCGCGCGTGCCGACGTGGGAGAGGGCGGAGGTGTCGAGGATGCCCTCCTCCACCGCCCGCCGGAACGGGGTGCCGTGCGTGTACTCGGCGCCGAAGTAGGTGTCCCATGTGTCGAGGTGCGCGTCGAAGTGGAGCAGGGCGACCGGGCCGTGCTTCTTCGCCACCGAGCGCAGGAGCGGGAGGGCGATGGTGTGGTCGCCGCCCAGGGTCATCAGGCGGGCGCCCGTGCCCAGCAGCTCGTCCGCCGCCGCCTCGATCGTCTCCACGGCCTCGTTGATGTTGAAGGGGTTGGCGGCTATGTCACCGGCGTCCGCGACCTGGGCGAGGGCGAAGGGGGACGCGTCCTGCGCCGGGTTGTAGGGGCGCAGCAGGCGGGACGCCTCGCGGATCGCGTTGCCGCCGAAGCGGGCGCCCGGCCGGTACGAGACGCCCGAGTCGAACGGCACGCCGACCACGGCGACATCCGCGCGGCCCACCTCGTCGAGGCGCGGCAGCCGGGCGAAGGTCGCGGGGCCGGCGTACCGCGGGACGAGTCGACGGGACCGCGGGGCGTCTCGTTGCTGCTCATGGAGAAATGCCTTCTTTCCTACGCTTCGCGACATCCGTACCCACGGCTACCGTTCTGAACTGACACTAGGCGGCCGTAAAGCGACAGCGAAATGTACGTTTCTTCTATTCGAGCCGTACGGGATGGGCGAAACGCACACCATGCCGACTGGAGCTCCGGTTCGCGCTCGAACACCTGTGAGTGACGCGTGTCCCAGCGTCCGGAACAGCGCGGACTCCCACAGGCGGCTGCTCCACAATGGACACCATGCCGATACCCGGGACACCCAGCCGCGCCGAGCTCGTCGACCACCTCGTGAGAACCCGTATCGCGGGCGATGTCGCCACCCCTCGCGAGAACAACCTCTCCCACTACCGCCAACTGGCGAACGGCGTCCGCAACTTCTGGCTCGGCCTGGAGCTCGGCGACCGCTGGACCGACGAGCAGGACGTGCTCGCGGTGATGGCGGAGCGCGTCGGCGTCAGCGACGACCCCGAGTACCGGTACGGACAGGACACCATCGACCCCGAGCTGACCCTCGACGCCCTGGAGCGACTGGCGGGGCGGCTGCGCAAGGCGGCCGAGGACCGGCAGCGGGTCCTGTTCGCCACCGGCCACCCGGGCGGGCTGCTGGACGTGCACCGGGCGACGGCCGCGGCGCTGCGGGCCGCCGGGTGCGAGATCGTCGTCATTCCGGAGGGGCTGCAGACGGACGAGGGGTACGTCATGCAGTTCGCGGACGTCGCGGTCCTCGAACACGGCGCGACCCTGTGGCACACGCACTCCGGCGAGCCGATGAAGGCCATCCTCACCGCGCTGGAGCGCGAGGGCCGCCCGCTGCCCGACCTCGTCGTCGCCGACCACGGCTGGGCGGGCTACGCCGGACAGCACGGCGTCGACTCCGTCGGCTACGCCGACTGCAACGACCCGGCCCTCTTCCTCGCCGAGGCGGAGGGCACGCTCCAGGTCGCGGTCCCCCTCGACGACCACGTGGTCAGCCCGCGCCACTACGACCCGATGACGGCGTATCTGCTGACGCAGGCGGGGCTCGCGTAACCCGCCGCCGAAACCCGGCCACCGACGCGGGGAGCGTGACGAGCGTTACGTGGGGGCTGGTCTGGACGGCCGTCTGTACTGGCCGGTACGGTGGGTGAGCAAGCGCTTAGCCAACGGACCGCAACCATCGATTGAGGAACCCCGACGGCGAGCAACCACATCCGCGAGAGCGGCGCCGGTTTAGGCGCAGAGAGGGGCCGGCAGTGCGCCGTACGGTGTTCAACGAGGATCACGAGGCGTTCCGGGAGACCCTCCGGGCCTTCATCGAGGCCGAGGTCGTCCCGGTCTACGACGAGTGGTACGCCGCGGGCGAGGCACCGCGCGACTTCTACTACAAGCTCGCCGAACTCGGCGTCTTCGGCATCCGCGTGGACGAGGAGCACGGCGGCGCCGGCATCGACTCGTACAAGTTCGAGGCCGTGATGTACGAGGAGACGGCCCGCGCCGGCGTCCAGTTCGGCGGCTCCGGCGTGCACGTCCTGCTCGGCCTGCCGTACATCAAGATGCTCGCCACCGACGAGCAGAAGAAGCGGTACCTGCCGAAGTTCATCTCCGGCGAGGAGATGTGGGCCCTCGCGATGACCGAGCCGGGCACCGGCTCCGACCTCGCGGGCATGAAGACCACCGCCAAGCTGAGCGAGGACGGCACGCACTACGTCCTCAACGGCGCCAAGACCTTCATCACCGGTGGCGTGCACGCCGACCGCGTGATCGTCTGCGCCCGCACCGCCGCCCCGACGGCCGAGGACCGCCGCCACGGCATCTCCCTCTTCGCGGTGGACACCAAGTCCGAGGGCTACTCGATCGGCCGCAAGCTCGACAAGCTCGGGCTGAAGACCTCCGACACCGCCGAGCTCGCCTTCGTCGACGTCAAGGTGCCCGTCGAGGACCTCCTCGGCGAGGAGAACAAGGGCTTCTCCTACCTCGGCCACAACCTGGCCTCCGAGCGCTGGGGCATCGCCTTCGGCGCGTACGCGCAGGCCAAGGCGGCCGTCCGGTTCGCCAAGGAGTACGTGCGGGAGCGCACCGTCTTCGGCAAGCCGGTCGCCCACTTCCAGAACACCAAGTTCGAGCTGGCCGCCTGCCAGGCCGAGGTGGACGCGGCCGAGGCGGTCGCCGACCGCGCCCTGGAGGCCCTCGACGCGGGCGAGCTGACCCCGGCCGAGGCCGCGAGCGCCAAGCTGTTCTGCACCGAGGTCGCGCACCGCGTCATCGACCGCTGCCTTCAGTTGCACGGCGGCTACGGCTTCATGAACGAGTACCCGATCGCCCGCCTGTACGCCGACAACCGCGTCAACCGCATCTACGGCGGCACCAGCGAGATCATGAAGTCGATCATCGCGAAGGACATGGGCCTGTAAGGCCCGCGGCAGCACTGCTCGACACGCCGACACCACTGACCCCATGAGTCAGGCACTCCAGGATCTCCTCGATCTGCTCGACCTGGAGCAGATCGAGGAGAACATCTTCCGCGGCCAGTCCCGTTCCGCCGTCATCCCGCGCGTGTTCGGCGGGCAGGTCGCGGCCCAGGCGCTCGTCGCCGCCGGGCGGACGGTCCCCGAGGACCGCCTCGCCCACTCCCTCCACGCGTACTTCCTGCGTACCGGCGACCCGGGCGCGCCCATCGTCTACGACGTCGACCGCATCCGCGACGGCCGCTCCTTCACGACCCGCCGCGTGGTCGGCGTCCAGCACGGCAAGCCGATCTTCGGCCTGTCCGCGTCCTTCCAGACCCACGAGGACGGCCTCGACCACCAGGCCCCGATGCCGCCCGCGCCCGACCCCGCCACCCTGCCCACCTCCGCCGAACGGCTGCGCGGGTACGACCACATGGCCCCCGAGGTCATCGAGAGGTTCCTTCAGGCGCGCGAGGCGATCGACCTGCGCTACGTCGAGGAGCCGCCGTACGGACGCTACGGCGCCCCGCGCGAGCCGCACTCCCAGGTGTGGTTCCGCACCAACGGCAAGCTGGCGGACGACCCCCTGCTGCATGTCGTCCTCGCCACGTACGTCTCCGACATGACCCTCCTCGACTCGGTCCTGCTCGCGCACGGCCGTGGCGGCTGGGCCGTCGGCGACGTCGTCGGGGCCTCGCTGGACCACGCGATGTGGTTCCACCGCCCGTTCCGCGCCGACGAGTGGCTCCTGTACGACCAGGAGTCCCCGTCGGCGTACGGCGGCCGCGGCCTCGGCCAGGCCCGCATCCACACCCAGGACGGCCGCCTGGCGATCTCGGTGATCCAGGAGGGCGTGGTCCGGGTTCCGCGGCGGCCACCGGGCACCGGGGAGTAGCGACCAGGGCGCAGTGCCCCGTGGGTGACAGGGGCTTCTCACTCCGCCCCAGTCGCCCCATCCGCGCCAACTGCCGCAACCGCTCCGAACGCCCCCCGAGCCATCCGATGCAGCAACGCCGCCGTAGCCCCCCGCCCCGGCAGTGACCCGGGCCGTCCCAGATGGGGGGTCGAGTTCAACAGGCCGAAGACCGAGTGCACCGCCGAGCGGGCCGTGGGCTCGGTCAGGCCCGGGTACACCTCCCGCACCACCCCCACCCACAGCTCGACGTACTGCCGCTGGAGTTGCCGTACGAGCTTGCGGTCGCTGTCCCGGAGGCGATCGAGCTCACGGTCGTGCAGGGTGATGAGGGGACGGTCGTCGAGCGCGAAGTCGATGTGCCCCTCGATGAGCGAGTCGAGGACCACCTCCGGGTTCCCGGCGGCCTCCGCCACCCGCCGCTTCCCCCCGGTGAGCAACTGCCCACTGATCCCGACCAGCAACTCGGCGAGCATCGCGTCCTTCCCCGCGAAGTGCCGGTAGAGGCCGGGCCCGCTGATGCCGACCGCGGCGCCTATCTCGTCGACCCCGACGCCATGGAAGCCGCGCTCGGCGAAGAGCCGGGCGGCTTCCTTGAGGATCTGCTCACGACGGGTGGGGGCGTCGGTTCTGGTGGCCATGGAAGCAATTCTAGACAGAGAGGTTAGCGGTCGTTAACCTGGAGGAAACGCGTTAACGCTCATTAACACGGTTCATGGACTTCATCGACTGGTGACCCACTGGCTGAGGGGACCGCAGGATGCAAGAGGCACCGGAGCTGACGACCGCGGCGGACCCCGCGTCGGAGGCCTGGCGGGCCAACGAGGCGGCGCACCGCGCGCTGGGCGAGGAGCTGCGCGCCAAGCTGGCCGCCGCCCGGCTCGGCGGCGGCGAGAAGGCGCGCGCCCGCCACACCGCACGCGGCAAACTGCTCCCGCGCGACCGCGTGGACACCCTCCTCGACCCCGGCTCCCCTTTCCTGGAGCTGGCCCCGCTCGCGGCCGACGGGATGTACGACGGCCAGGCCCCGGCGGCCGGGGTCATCGCCGGGATCGGACGGGTCAGCGGCCGTGAGTGTGTGATCGTCGCCAACGACGCCACGGTCAAGGGCGGCACGTACTACCCGATGACGGTGAAGAAACACCTGCGCGCCCAGGAGGTGGCCCTCGAAAACCGCCTCCCCTGTGTGTACCTGGTGGACTCCGGAGGCGCCTTCCTCCCCATGCAGGACGAGGTCTTCCCCGATCGCGAGCACTTCGGCCGGATCTTCTACAACCAGGCCCGTATGTCCGGCGCCGGCATTCCGCAGATCGCGGCCGTCCTCGGCTCCTGCACCGCCGGAGGCGCGTACGTCCCCGCCATGAGCGACGAGGCCGTGATCGTGCGCAACCAGGGCACGATCTTCCTGGGCGGCCCGCCCCTGGTGAAGGCGGCCACCGGGGAGGTCGTCACCGCCGAGGAGCTGGGCGGCGGCGAGGTCCACGCGCGCGTGTCGGGCGTCACGGACCACCTCGCGGAGGACGACGCCCATGCGCTCCGCATCGTGCGGAACATCGTCGCCACGCTCCCCGCGCGCGGGCCGCTGCCCTGGTCCGTGGAGCCGACCGCCGAGCCGAAGGTGGACCCGTACGGGCTCTACGGCGCCGTGCCGGTCGACTCCCGCACCCCCTACGACGTACGCGAGGTCATCGCCCGCATCACGGACGGCTCCCGCTTCTCGGAGTTCAAGGCCGAGTTCGGGCAGACCCTCGTCACCGGCTTCGCCCGCGTCCACGGCCACCCGGTCGGCATCGTCGCCAACAACGGCATCCTCTTCTCCGAGTCGGCCCAGAAGGGCGCCCACTTCATCGAGCTGTGCGATCAGAGGAGCATCCCGCTCCTCTTCCTGCAGAACATCTCGGGTTTCATGGTCGGCCGCGACTATGAGGCGGGCGGCATCGCCAAGCACGGCGCCAAGATGGTGACGGCGGTGGCGTGCACGCGCGTCCCCAAGCTGACGGTCGTGATCGGCGGCTCGTACGGCGCGGGCAACTACTCGATGTGCGGCCGGGCGTACTCCCCCCGCTTCCTGTGGATGTGGCCCGGCGCCAAGATCTCCGTCATGGGCGGCGAACAGGCCGCGTCCGTCCTCGCGACCGTCAAGCGGGACCAGTTGGAGGCCCGCGGGGACGACTGGCCGGCCGAGGACGAGGAAGCCTTCAAGGCCCCGATCCGTGCACAGTACGAGCACCAGGGGAACGCCTATTACGCGACGGCCCGCCTCTGGGACGACGGCGTGATCGACCCGCTGGAGACCCGGCAGGTACTGGGCCTGGCACTGACGGCCTGCGCCAACGCGCCCCTGGGTGACCCCCAGTTCGGCGTCTTCCGGATGTGAGGGGGACCTTGACGATGACGATGTTCGACACCGTGCTCGTGGCCAACCGGGGTGAGATCGCCGTACGCGTCATCCGTACACTGCGGTCGCTCGGCGTGCGTTCGGTGGCGGTCTTCTCCGACGCGGACACCGACGCACGGCACGTCCGGGAGGCCGACACGGCGGTACGGATCGGCCCGGCGCCGGCGGCGGAGAGCTATCTGTCGGCCGAGCGGCTGCTGGAGGCGGCGGCCTGGACGGGCGCACAGGCGGTGCACCCCGGGTATGGCTTCCTGGCGGAGAACGCGTCGTTCGCGCGCGCGTGCGCGAACGCGGGGCTGGTCTTCATCGGCCCGCCCGCGGACGCGATCACCCTCATGGGCGACAAGATCCGCGCCAAGGAGACGGTACGGGCGGCCGGGGTGCCGGTGGTGCCGGGATCGAGCGGCAGCGGGCTGACGGACGCCGAACTGGCTTCCGCATCGCGGGAGATCGGCGTGCCCGTGCTGCTGAAGCCGTCCGCCGGCGGGGGCGGCAAGGGCATGCGGCTGGTCCGGGACGCCGCCGCGCTGACGGACGAGATCGCCGCCGCGCGCCGCGAGGCCCTCGCCTCCTTCGGCGACGACACCCTCCTCGTCGAACGGTGGATCGACCGCCCCCGGCACATCGAGATCCAGGTCCTGGCGGACGGCCACGGGAACGTTCTGCATCTGGGCGAGCGCGAGTGCTCCCTCCAGCGCCGCCACCAGAAGATCATCGAGGAGGCGCCGAGCGTGCTCCTGGATGCCGGGACCCGTGCCGCGATGGGCGAAGCAGCGGTCCGGGCGGCCCGCTCCTGCGGTTACCGGGGCGCCGGCACGGTGGAGTTCATCGTGCAGGGCAGCGACCCGGCGTCCTACTACTTCATGGAGATGAACACCCGCCTCCAGGTCGAGCACCCGGTGACCGAGCTGGCTGTGTCCATTGGTGCGGCTGGCGCCGCGGGGGGCCTGGACCTGGTGGAGTGGCAGCTGAGGGTGGCGGCGGGCGAGCGGCTCACCTTCGGGCAGCAGGACATCCGGCTCACCGGACACGCGATCGAGGCCCGCATCTGCGCGGAAGACCCCGCGCGTGGGTTCCTGCCGTCGGGCGGCACGGTGCTCAGCCTGCGGGAACCCTCCGGCGACGGAATCCGCACCGACTCCGGGCTCAGCGAAGGCACCGAGGTCGGCAGCCTGTACGACCCGATGCTGTCCAAGGTCATCGCGTACGGCCCGGACCGCCCGACCGCGCTGCGCAGACTCCGGGCGGCCCTGGCGGAGACGGTCACCCTCGGCGTACAGACGAACGCGGGGTTCCTGCGGCGGCTGCTGGCCCATCCGGCGGTGGTGGCGGGAGAGTTGGACACCGGGCTCGTGGAGCGGGAGGCGGAGGGGCTGGTCGCGTCCGAGGTGCCCGTGGAGGTGTACGAGGCGGCGGCGGCCGTACGGCTGTCCGAGCTGGAGCCGAGCGGTGCGGGCTGGACGGACCCGTTCTCGGTGCCGAGCGGCTGGCGGCTGGGCGGTGAACCGACCCCGCTGTCCTTCGACTTGAGAGTGCCGGGACTCGAACCCGTGGCTCATCGCGTACAAGGCACGCACGCAGTCGACTCGGCTTCCGTGTCCGTCACCCTCGACGGCGTCCGCCACACCTTCCACAGGGCCGGGGCGTGGCTGGGCCGCGACGGCGACGCCTGGCACGTACGCGACCACGACCCGGTGGCGGCCGCACTGACGGGCGCCGGAGCGAGCGGGGCCGACTCCCTCACCGCCCCGATGCCCGGCACGGTGACCGTGGTGAAGGTGGCCGTGGGCGACGAAGTGGCCGCCGGGCAGAGCCTGCTGGTCGTCGAGGCGATGAAGATGGAGCACGTCATCTCCGCGCCGCACGCCGGAACGGTCACCGAGCTGGACGTCACACCGGGCACGACGGTCGCCATGGACCAGGTGCTGGCGGTCGTGGACCCGCACGAGGAGGTGGCGGAATGACCGTGCAGGGAACACAGGGACTCCCCATGACCGTACCGGCCCAGGGCCTGCCCACGCGGGTACGCATCCACGAGGTGGGCCCCCGGGACGGCCTCCAGAACGAAAAGACGACCGTACCGACAGCAGTCAAGGCCGAGTTCATCCACCGCCTCGCCGACGCGGGCCTGACGACGATCGAGGCCACCAGCTTCGTACACCCCAAGTGGGTGCCCCAACTTGCGGACGCGGAGACCCTGTTCCCGCTCGTGAGCGACCTTTCCGCCTCCCTCCCGGTCCTCGTCCCGAACGACCGGGGCCTCGACCGCGCCCTCGCCCTGGGCGCCCGCCGGGTGGCCGTCTTCGCCAGCGCGACGGAGTCCTTCGCGAAGGCCAACCTCAACCGGACGGTCGACGAGGCGCTGTCGATGTTCGCCCCGGTCGTCACCCGGGCGAAGTCCGAGGACCTCCACGTCCGCGGCTACCTCTCCATGTGCTTCGGCGACCCGTGGGAGGGCGAGGTCCCGGTCCCCCAGGTCACCGGGGTCTGCGAGGCGCTGCTCTCCATGGGCTGCGACGAGTTGAGCCTCGGCGACACGATCGGAGTGGCGACGCCGGGCCATGTGGCGGCGCTCCTGACGGCCCTGAACGAACAGGGGGTGCCCACCGACAAGCTGGGCGTGCACTTCCACGACACGTACGGCCAGGCGCTCGCGAACACGTACGCGGCGCTGGTGCACGGAGTCACGACGGTCGACGCCTCGGCGGGTGGCCTGGGCGGCTGCCCGTACGCGAAAAGCGCCACCGGCAACCTCGCCACCGAAGACCTCGTGTGGATGCTGCGCGGCCTCGGCATCGACACCGGCGTCGATCTCGACCGTCTCACCGCCACCAGCGTGTGGATGGCCGACCGACTGGGCCGACCCAGCCCGTCCCGCACCGTCCGAGCCCTCTCCCACAAGGAGTGACCCCCCATGGACCACAAGCTCTCCCCCGAACTGGAAGAACTCCGCCGCACGGTGGAGGAATTCGCCCACGACGTGGTCGCCCCCAAGATCGGCGACTTCTACGAGCGCCACGAATTCCCGTACGAGATCGTCCACGAGATGGCCCGCATGGGCCTGTTCGGCCTGCCGTTCCCGGAGGAGTACGGCGGCATGGGCGGCGACTACTTGGCCCTGGGCCTGGCGTTGGAGGAACTGGCCCGGGTGGACTCGTCGGTGGCGATCACTCTGGAAGCAGGCGTGTCCCTCGGCGCGATGCCGATCCACCTCTTCGGCACTCAGGCCCAGAAGCAGCAGTGGCTCCCCCGCCTCTGCTCCGGCGAGATCCTGGGCGCCTTCGGCCTGACGGAACCCGACGGCGGCTCGGACGCGGGCGCCACACGCACGACGGCCCGCCTGGACGCGTCGACCAACGAGTGGGTGATCAACGGCACCAAGTGCTTCATCACCAACTCGGGCACGGACATCACGGGCCTGGTGACGGTAACGGCGGTGACGGGCCGCACGCCGGACGGCAAACCCCTGATCTCCGCGATCATCGTCCCGTCCGGCACCCCGGGCTTCACGGTCGCGGCCCCGTACTCAAAGGTCGGCTGGAACGCCTCCGACACCCGCGAACTCTCCTTCTCCGACGTACGGGTCCCAGCCGCTAACCTCCTGGGCGAGGAGGGCCGAGGCTACGCGCAATTCCTGCGCATCCTCGACGAGGGCCGCATCGCGATCTCGGCCCTCGCCACAGGCCTGGCCCAGGGCTGCGTGGACGAGTCGGTGAAGTACGCACGCGAACGGCACGCCTTCGGCCGCCCCATCGGCGCCAACCAGGCCATCCAGTTCAAGATCGCCGACATGGAGATGAAGGCCCACACCGCCCGCCTCGCCTGGCGCGACGCAGCCTCCCGCCTCGTAACCGGCGACCCCTTCAAGAAAGAGGCAGCCCTGGCCAAGCTCTACTCCTCCACCATCGCCGTCGACAACGCCCGCGACGCCACCCAGATCCACGGCGGCTACGGCTTCATGAACGAGTACCCCGTCGCCCGCATGTGGCGCGACTCCAAGATCCTGGAGATCGGGGAGGGCACGAGCGAGGTGCAGCGGATGCTGATCGCACGGGAGTTGGGGCTGACGGGCTGACCGGGCCGATGCGCGGGGCGCGAACTTCACCCATGTCACCGAGCATTACGCTCTTCGGCGGATCACGGATGAGATCGTCTCCGAGCGGATGGCCACCCCACATGCCCGTGTAATGGCATACGAGGAACAGCCCACGCCCACCGTCCGCCTCGACCGGCACGGGGCAGAGAGGCCCTGGGCGCTTGTCGAACGGCGGCGGGATGTACGAGTTGGCATTCCAGACGCTCACCCGTAGCCGACCGCCACCAAGACCGCGAAGGCGGAGGTCGGCGGGACCGATGGAGCGGCGGTAGGCGTTGGTGACGAGTTCGCAAGCTATTTGCGAAAGCACGCTCTAGAAAATCCCCGTCGGTGCAGGTCAGCAGGGATGTGCCGTGTTGTCGGCTCAGCCGGCTACCGGGCGGCGGGCATGTTGCCCTCGCGCCGTCGACGACCACAGCGGAAGTGGCCGGAACCAGGCTGTTCGCGGCGGGGGCGTTCGGGTCGTCCTCGTAATCGCGCCTATCCATCGCCTTCCCCTTCCCAGACCGGAGTGCCCGGCCCCGCAGCTCCTCGACATGCGAAGCGAAGCGATCGAACATGCCCTCCATGCCCGAACTTCACTGGCAGAAGTCCACGTACAATCAGGAGGCCTCCGCCTGCGTCTACCTCACCACCACCCCCACCGGAACGATCCTCCTCCGAGAAAGCGACGCCCCGGAAACCGTCCTCACCACCGGCACACCCAGCTCACGGCCCTGATATCCACCGTGCGCACCGGCATAGGCCGACGGCAAAGTCACCCGAACGACTGAACGCACGCCATCGACCACCGGAGCGAACGTGAGCCGCTACGTTCCGTCACATGGTCAGCTCAGCGCATGAGGCGATGCATCAGATCTTTAGGGAGGATCCGGGACTCTTCGCCCGGGCCCTGCCCAGGGCCGGCATCGCATTCCCCGAACCCACCACGATCCAGCCTCTGGACACCGATCTCACCGAGATCAAGCCGTTGGAGCGCCGCGTGGACACCCTGTTGCGGATCGACACGGCAGACAGCGGCAGTTGCCTGCTGGCCGTGGAGGCCCAGGGCAGACGAGACACGGACAAGCTCAACAGCTGGACGTATATCTGGCACACCTGTACGCCAAGTACCAGCTGCCCCCGCTCCTCGTCGTCGTATGCCAGGACAAGGCCACCGCCTCCTGGGCCGCCGAGCCGATCCGCATCGGCCTGCCCTTCCACACCAGCATGGCGGTCTTCCCGCTGGTCCTGGGCCCCGGCAACCTCCCCGCGATCACCGACCCGGACGAGGCGGCCCAGGACCTCCCCCTCGCTGTCTTCTCCGCCCTCGCCCACACCAAGGACCCGGCCCTCCCTGCGATACTGGACGCACTGGCGACGGCGCTGGTCAAAACCGGCGGCGAGACCGCGGAGGACTGGGCGGAATGCACCGAGATCGGCCTGGGCGACGCCCGGACCCGTGCACTCCGGAGGCACCTGATGAGCACCACACGCGCCAGCCGCTTCCCCGGCAGCGGCACCCTCATCGAGGAGACCCGCACCAAGAGCATCGCGGAGGGAGAGGCCAAGGGCCGCGCCAAGGACATCCTCCGCATCCTCGACCTCCGCAGCATCGAGGTCCCCGAAGCCGCCCGCGAGCGCATCGCCGACTGCACCGACCTGGACATCCTCAACACCTGGTTCGACCGGGCCCTCACCGCCGCGAACACCGAGGAACTGTTCGGGGAGGCGTAACGCATCGGCCCGCTGACCTGCTGGCGGGCAGGTCAGCGGGTTCCGGTCCGGCCTCGATCCGTATCGGCGCCCGCCCCCACTCCCCCGGCAACTGGACCAGGCGGACCGGCCCCCCACATCGCGCAACCTCAGACGCGATGCACCGTATGCAACGTCCTCGCGTACGTCCCCGTCCCGTCCAGCAGCGAGTTGCCCCCGAGGTCCGACATGGTCGGCCCGTTGACGGTCTTGCGGCTGGAGAGGAAGCGGCGCTTGCCGGATGCGTCCGGGCCCAGGTAGATGCCGACGTGGTCGGCGGTGGGCGTCGGGTTGTCGTCGCCGGAGTCGGCGTTGAAGAGGACCAGGTCGCCGGGCTGGAGCAGGGGCGCGGCGGGC
The DNA here is from genome assembly GCF_053591955.1 of Streptomyces sp. NPDC002845. NCBI lineage: Bacteria > Bacillati > Actinomycetota > Actinomycetes > Kitasatosporales > Streptomycetaceae > Streptomyces > Streptomyces sp. NPDC002845. The sequence continues at coordinate 89,013 of NZ_JBSFUU010000027.1, forward strand.
GGGTTGGTGCCGTCGGTGCGGGCGATGCGTACGCCGGGGGTGTGGTCGGCCATGTCCCGGGATCTTCGGGGGATGCGGAGCCCGGTGGTGTCCTGGCCCGCGGCCATGGGGACGCCCATGTGGTAGCCGTACACCATGCGCGTGTACCCCGAGCAGTCGAGGTTGCCCACCTGTTTGCTCGACGGGCCGGTGTAGCCGCCGTCGTCGAAGGTCCAGCCGGTGTTCATGTACTCGTGGAAGTCGGCGCCTTCGTAGCGGTAGCCCTGGGGGTCAAGGTAGCCGTACCCGGACTCGCCCAGCACCTGCTTGCCCTGGCCCGGCCCCGCCCCGGCCGTCACCGCCGGTGCCCCGCCGAGGAACATCGCGGCGTACGCGAGCACATCCGGGGCAGGGGAACCGGCCCAGCCGCGTATGGTGCGCTCCACGTCATCCGTCCACGTGCCGTCGAAGGGCTCGGGCAGGACGCGGACCCAGTCGGTGTGGGTGACGCTCGGCGGGGTGTCCCAGTTGGCGGCGTCCACCTGGAAGCGGCTGACGGCGAGCGTGACCGGGAGGTTGGTGCAACCGTTGTTGGCCAACGCTCGTAGGCCGACCCGGCCTTTGAGGAACGTGGAGTCGTCGACGTCGACAGCCCACGCGGACGGCTCCGGCGACGCCGAACGCCATGCCTTGGCCCGGATACGGGAGCCCTCGCGGCGTACCCGGATCGTCCAGTCGGTGCCCGCGGGCACGTCCGTGGCGAGGGTCTGGGACGGGACCAGCTGGGTGACCGCGTCGTCGACCTCTTTCTCGACGCGCAGTTGGACCGCGCCCGAGGTGACGAAGGACAGCCGGGCCCGGTAGTTGTTGTGGGTGTTCTGGTAGCCGAAGGACAGCGCGTACGAACACGCCTGGCCGGTGGGCACCTTGTCGAACCGGGCCACGGAGCGCACGTCCACGTCGGTGATCTCGCCGTCGCGCAGGCTGGCGTGGCGGCTGGCGTAGTCGGTGGTCAGGGCGATGAGGCCGGTGCCCGGCACCACCGAGTAGTCGGTGTCGACCGGCCCGAGCGTGGACCAGCTGCCGCCGCCGGGTGAGGTGCCCCAGTAGCTCCGCTTCTCCACCGGTAGCGACACGTCCGGCAGCGTGCGCTGGAAGTCGTCCACGAAGAGCCGCTTGTTCTCGGTGAACGTGCGCTGCGGGCCCTGCAGTACGACGGTCCGCGCGCCGTGCGTCAGCAGCGCGACGCGCTTGCCGCCGGAGGTGACCTCGGTGCGGGCCGGGGTCCCTGGCAGCACGGTCGCGGTGAGCGCGGCGCCCAGCGTCACCGGCGTGAAGTAGGAGGCGTCCAGCGGCGGCAGCGTCACGGAGGAGCGGGCCGAGGTCAGACCGGTCGGAGTCGAAGCCGCGAACGGCTCCACGGACGCGGCCGAGTCGGCGGCGCGCGCCGGAGCCGCGGCCAGAGTGCTGAGCGGGACGGAGGCGGCGGAGGCCGCGAACGCGGCCAGCAGGCCGCGCCGAGAAGTGTTCACCATGCGGCACATGATCTCGTGACGCGTCAGTGGTCGCGGTGAGCGGGGTGCTCACATCAGCTCACATCACTGGGGTCCCGCGCCCGGCGCCGTCTGCGGGCCCTCGACGCTGCCGTCTTCCGGCCGGTCCCGGCGCAACACCACGCCGCGGGTGCCGTCGACGCGGACTGGCTGACCGTCGGTGAGCGTGCGGGTGCCCTCGCCGGTGGCCATGACCGCCGGGATGCCGTACTCGCGGGCCACGATCGCCGCGTGCGAGGCCGCGCCGCCGCTGTCGACGACGACAGCGGCGGCGTGCTGGAACAGCGGGGTCCACGCGGGGTGGGTGTAGGGCGCCACCAGTACGTCGCCGGTACGCAGGCGACTGAACTCATGTGCGTCGTGGATGATCCGGGCCCGCCCGTCGACGATGCCCGGGCTGGCGGGGATGCCGTGCAGCACGGCGGCATCCCCGGCTTTCCCAGCCGGTTCGCGTACGGCGGCGGTCAGCCGTGGGTCCAGCAGCGGGGTGTCGGCGAGTTCGGCCCGTTTGCGTTTGCGCCGCTCCACGGTCTCGCGCAGCTCCGGCCGCCACGGCCTGCCGTGCTCCAGCTCGTCGAGCTTCAACTCGTCGAGCTTCAGGTGGAACACGTCCTGCGGGGCGTCCAGGATTCCCGCGTCGGTGAGTCGGCGCCCGAACTCCAGCAGGATCCGGCGGGTCACGGGCAGCGCCGTGGTTATGTAGTACCGGGTGTCTTCGCGCACCCGGACGAACCACGGCACCAGGTCAAGGGCCCGTACGGTCAGGGACCGCAGTGGCGGTACCCGTACCAGGGGGTGCGCCAGCAGGTCCTCGCGCACCGCCACGTCCGCCGGACGGCCGGAGGCTGTGGGCGGCTCGGCCGCGGCGAGCCCTTTGAGCAGGCCCAGTACCACCTCCGGAGCCGCGCTCCAGGTGGGCTGGGTGACGAGCAGCGGCGAGACGGTTTCTCGGTGCCCGTATCGCGCCAGGAATGTCCGTAGTTCGTCCTGGAAGGGGTGAGAGGCGAGGGCATGCGGCAGCTCGTCCGGCTCGTACGCGGCGAAGACCGCCCGCAGGCTGGGGTCGCCGCGGACCCTGTCGGCCAGCGCCGCCACGGCCCGGTTGACCCGCGCCGTCTGGATGTCGCCCGAGGAGAACAACGCCGACATCTGCGGCCTGCGGCCGAGCAGGCACAGCAGCAGGAACACATGGCCGATGGCCGCCACAGTTCGCGGGAAGTACCGCAGCCGCAGGCGCAGCACCGGAGGCAGGACGGCCTGCGCTTCCCGCAGCGCGGTGTGCAGTTCGTCCCACTCCAGGGCGGCCACATCGAGCCGTTCCACCGCCCGTACCCGGCCGATGCCCAGGGCCAGATCCGGGTCGTCCTCCCAGGTCCGCGGGTCGTACCGCACCGCGTTGCGCAGCAGCAGGGCGGGCAGCAGCAGCGCCCTCGGCGTAGGCGCTGGGGGCCGCATCCCGGCGAGCCGGACGGCGACCCCGTCCACCTCCTCGAAGGTCCACCACGTCGGCGAGGCCCGGAATCCGGCGGACCGCAGGAACTCCCGCCCCACGTCGAACAGTGCGCCGGTCCAGGTGGTCAGGTCGAGCGGGTAGGGCCGGACGGGGAAGAACTCGGGGACGAACATGGCGGCGGCGCGCTCCAGCGAGTACCGCCCGAGCGGCGGCGCGGGCAGGGCGGTGACGGGCCGGGTCTGAACGATGTACGCCCTGCCGTGTGCCCAGGCCCATTCGATGTCCTGCGGGGCGCCGAAGTGCCGTTCGACCGCCGCGCCCAGCCGCACCAGGCGGCGCAGTCGACGGCGGGTCAGGGTGCCGTGGCCGGCGTCGGCCGGCCGGGGGACGCGCTCGGTGCCGCCGCCGGGGCAGGGGCGTACGAGGACCTCGCGGCCGCCGGTGCGGGCCTGCTTCAGGCGCCGGGTCCGCTTGCCCAGTACGAAGTGGTCGGGGGTGGTCAGCCCGGCGACGACGGCTTCGCCGAGCCCGGCACCGGCGTCGACCACGATCTCGTCACGCGCCCCGGTCACCGGGTTCGCGGTGAACATCACGCCTGCGTACTCCGCGTCCACCATGCGCTGCACCACGACCGCGATGCTCACCTCCTCGTGGGCGACGCCCTGCCGTTCCCGGTAGGCGACGGCGCGCTCGGTCCACAGCGACCCCCAGCAGCGGCATACCGCGTCCAGCACCGCGTCCTCACCCACGACGTTGAGGAAGCTCTCCTGCTGTCCGGCGAACGCCGCCTGCGGCAGGTCTTCCGCGGTGGCGCTGGACCGTACCGCCACGGCACCGGCTCCCAGCGCCCGGTAGGCCCGCCGGACGGCCCCGGCCACCTCCTCCGGTATCCCGGCGGCCTCCACCGCCCGGCGTACGGAGGCCCCGTCCAGGGCCTCGCGGAGCAGCCCGGCCAGTTGTCGCCCCGCACCACTGCGCCGCAGGGCCTGCTCGTACGCGGCAGTGGTCACGATGAACCCGGCCGGCACGGGGAACCCCGCGCGCGCCAGCTCACCCAGGTTCGCCCCTTTGCCGCCGGCCCGGCGCAGGTCACTGCGGCCGAAGGCAGTGATCGGGGCAACGCAGTACCGCACCACCATGATCCGAATCTACGGTCGGCGCATCAGTCCCGCACGTCGTGCGCTCGGCGTCTCCGACTGACTCGGTGATCCTGGGTGTTGCTCGGGGGGTGAGCCCCTCACCTGATTCAGCCACGGGGCGCGCTCGCGCGGGCCGTTCCTCACCCCTCAAGCCCGGCCTTCACATTCACGATACGTCAGCCGGATCGCACCCCATTGACCATCCCCCCACACCCACTCACCTTCGATCCACAGGTTCCTCACAGAAACGGGCACACGTCGCCGAGACGTCCCAGTAACCGGAGCCACCCTCTGGGCAGCAAGTGAGGTTAGGCTAACCTTCATTCGAACTTGCCCACGGGCGATCCGCCCCGTTCGAAAGCAGCCGGACATGTCCAACGCCAGAGCCAACCACCTCACCCGCCGCGGTGTCCTCGCCGCCGGTGGCGCCCTCGGCCTCGGTGCCGTTCTCGCCGCCTGCGGAGACGACGACGCGAACAGTGGCGGCTCGACGGGCGAGGAGACGGCCGCTGCGAAGTCGGGTCCCTGGTCCTTCGAGGACGACCGCGGCGAGACCGTCGAACTCGACAAGGCCCCCACGAACATCGTCGCCTTCACCGGTGTCGCCGCCGCCCTCTACGACTACGGCATCGAGGTCAAGGGCGTCTTCGGCCCGACCGAGACCCAGGATGGCAAGGCCGACGTCCAGGCCGGCGACATGGACATCAGCAAGGTCACGATCCTGGGCAACACCTGGGACGAGTTCAACGTCGAGAAGTACGCCGCCCTCGCGCCCGAGGTTCTCATCAGCACGACCTTCGACGACGCCGGCACCCTCTGGTACGTGCCCGAGGCATCCAAGGACAAGATCGCCAAGCTGGCCCCGAGCGTCGCCGTCTCCGTCTACGACCGGCAGATGACGGAGCCTCTGGAGCGCATGTGGGAGCTCGCCGAGTCCCTCGGCGCCGACATGACCGCCGGTACGGTCACCGAGGCCAGGAAGAAGTTCGAGGACGCCGCCGCCCGGCTGCGCGCGGCGGCCAAGGCCAAGCCCGGCATCAAGGTGATGGCCGGTTCCGCGAGCCAGGAGCTCTTCTACGTCTCCGGCACCAAGCTCTCCATCGACCTGGAGTACTTCAAAGCCCTCGGCGTGAACTTCGTCGAGCCGCCGGAGGAGGCCAAGGCGGAGGGGGGCGGCTGGTACGAGAGCCTGAGCTGGGAGAACGTCGACAAGTACGCGGCCGACATCATCATGATGGACGACCGCTCCGCGACCATTCAGCCCGCGGACATCACCGAGGCGACCTGGAAGCAATTGCCTGCCGTCAAGGCCGGGCAGGTCGTCTCCCGTTCGCCGGAGCCGATTCTGTCGTACGACAAGTGTGCGCCGCTGCTTGAGACGCTGGCCGAGGCGCTGGAGAACGCGGAGAAGGTCAGCTGAGGTTGCACTTGGGCTGCGGGCCGGTTGTGGTGCTCGCGCCCACGCGGCGGAGCCGCATGATGTCACCGCCCCGCGCCCCTGAAAAACAGCTCCGCACCGCTCCCTGACAAGTACAAGTCTTCTTGGCCCCACATCTCGGAGGGCCGGCCCTCTCCCGACCGGTCCTCCGGCTTCACGCCACTCAGGAGTCCCCATGACGAGGGCCGAAGTCGCCCCGTTCCGTTTCTTCTCTCTGCAGGTCGTACGGACGACGGCGCTCGGCCCGTCTCTCGTCCGGGTCACCTTCGCGGGGGACGACCTGCGCGAGTTCCGCTCGGACGGCAGGGACCAGTCGCTGTCCCTCTTCCTGCCGCACCCGGGCCAGCCCGAGCCGGTCGTACCCCTCGAACTCGGCGACGACTGGTGGAAGGGCTGGCGGGAACTGCCGGACGACGTACGGGCGGTGATGCGGTCGTACACCCTGCGGGCCCTGCGCCAGGACACCGACGGGCGCACCGTCGAGATCGACATCGACTTCGTTCTGCACGGCGTCGAACCGGACGCCACCACCCCGGCCGGGCCCGCCTCCCGCTGGGCCTTCCGGGCCGCCGCCGGTGACCGTGTGCTGCTGCTCGGGCCCGCGGTGGCCGACAACCGGGCGATCCGTTTCCGTATGCCCGAGGACGCCGACCTCGTCGTCATCTGGGGGGACGAGACCGCCCTGCCCGCCGTCTCCGCGATCCTCGAGACGCTGCCGACCGGCATCCGCGCCCGCGTCTGGCTGGACGTCCACCACGCCGGTGACGTGCAGGAGCCCGCGACCGAGGCCGACGCCGAGGTCACCTGGCTCGTACGCGACGAGGGGTCCCCCATGGCCCTCGACGCGATTCGCGAAGCCCAATTCCCGGACGCCGAGCGGCCGTACGTGTGGATCGCGGGCGAGTCGGGCCGGGTGAAGGAGCTGCGCCGCCACCTGGTACGCGAGCGCGGGATCGACAAGAGGCGGGTGACGTTTGTCGGTTACTGGCGCCGGGGGTTGACCGAGGAGCAGCTGCGTGAGCAAGGGGAGTGACAGTAGTCACGGATGGGGACCTCCCCGACAGGCGGGCACCCCGGAGTACGGTCCTTGGGGGTGCCCGTCGTCATACGGACTCCAGCAGGGCCCCACGGAACCGGTGAAACAATCCCCCCATGGCGGAAATCATCCAGCGGGACGGAACGTGGGCCTTCGACGGCGACGCACTGCGGTTGACACCGGGACACGACAAGAACGTCAGTCTGCTCCGCAAGACCCTGGGCGAACTCACCGTCCCCCTGAGCGCGTTGGCGGGGATCTCGTTCGAGCACGGCAAGAAGTCGGGACGGCTGCGGCTGCGCCTGCGGGACGGCGCGGACGCGCTGCTGCTGGCGACCGGCGGCAAGCTCGCCGAGCCCAACGATCCCTACCAGCTCACCGTCGACTCCCAGCGCTACGGCGTCGCCGAGTACTTCGTGGACGAGGTCCGCAACGCCCTGCTGCTGGACGAGATCCCCTCCGAGGCCGTCGACCGCTACCTCCTGCCGGGCCCGGCCGTGCCGCTCTCCGTGGCCGCCGGGGACGGCAGCGCGAGTTTCGACGGGGAGCGCGTACGCCTGGAGTGGAACTGGAAGACGGAGGACGCGAAGGCCGCCGCCGGCACCCGGGTGCTCACGCTTGCCGACATCACGGCCGTGGAGTGGCACCCGGCGGTCGGCCTGGAGAACGGCTACCTGCGCTTCACCGTCCGTAACACCCCCACCAAAGCCCCGCCCAAGTACGACCCCAACTCCGTCGAGCTGTGGGGCTTCAAGAAGGACCCCCTGATGGCCCTGGTCGCGGCGGCGGTGCAGGTCCGCCTCCCCCATCCGTCGGCGCCCGTGGAGGACGTACCGCCGGAGCCGAAGGACCTCCGCAAGGCCCCCGAGCCCGAGCGGGCGGCGGCTCCCGAGGACGATCACGACGCCCTCCTCCGCCGACTGCGCGAACTGGGCGAACTGCATAAGTCGGGCGTTCTCACGGACGAGGAGTTCACGATGGCCAAGCAGGCGCTCCTGAAACGGATGTGACGAGAGACACCAGAGGGACGTTCCTCGCACGGCTTTTCACGGCAGGCTGCCCGGTACCGGGCAGGATTCTTGCGATTCGGCGCCCCTTACTCCAGGATCAACGGGTGCACGACGAACTTGTTGATCATCTGACGCGGTCCTCGCCCCTCAGCCGGGGCGAGGCGCTGCGCGTGATCCAGGACGTGCTCGCCTACTTCGACGAGACGACCGAGGACTACGTCCGTCGCCGCCATCGCGAGCTCCAGGCACAGGGCCTGGTGAACGCGGAGATCTTCGAACGGATCGAGGCGGACCTCAAATACCGCGCGGTCGCACCGCCGGAGCTCACGCTCAGGCAGCTGCGCCGTATCGTCTACGGCTAGGAATTCACCTGTATGTGCGGAATCGTCGGATACATCGGTAAGCGCGATGTCGCTCCACTGCTGCTGGAGGGCCTGCAACGGCTGGAGTACCGGGGCTACGACTCGGCGGGCGTCGTCGTGACCTCCCCGAAGGCGTCCGGTCTGAAGATGGTCAAGGCCAAGGGCCGGGTCCGCGACCTGGAGACCAAGGTCCCGGCGCGCTTCAAGGGCACCACCGGCATCGCCCACACCCGCTGGGCCACCCATGGTGCCCCGTCCGACGCCAACGCCCACCCGCACATGTCGGCCGACAACAAGGTCGCCGTCGTCCACAACGGCATCATCGACAACGCCACCGACCTGCGCCGCAAGCTGGAGGCGGACGGCGTCGAGTTCCTCTCCGAGACCGACACCGAGGTCCTCACCCACCTCGTCGCCCGCTCCCAGGCCGAGACCCTGGAGGAGAAGGTCCGCCAGGCGCTGCGGATCGTCGAGGGCACGTACGGCATCGCCGTCCTGCACGCCGACTTCCCCGACCGCATCGTGGTGGCCCGCAACGGCTCCCCGGTCGTCCTCGGCATCGGCGAGAAGGAGATGTTCGTCGCCTCGGACATCGCCGCCCTGGTCACCCACACCCGCCAGATAGTCACCCTCGACGACGGCGAGATGGCCACCCTCAAGGCCGACGACTTCCGTACGTACACCACCGAGGGCACCCGTACGACGGCCGAGCCGACCACCGTGGAGTGGGAGGCCGCCTCGTACGACATGGGCGGCCACGACACGTACATGCACAAGGAGATCCACGAGCAGGCCGACGCCGTGGACCGGGTGCTGCGCGGCCGCATCGACGACCGGTTCTCCACCGTGCACCTGGGCGGCCTGAACCTGGACGCCCGCGAGGCGCGCCAGATCCGCCGCGTGAAGATCCTCGGCTGCGGCACCTCGTACCACGCGGGCATGATCGGCGCCCAGATGATCGAGGAGCTGGCCCGTATCCCGGCCGACGCCGAGCCCGCCTCCGAGTTCCGCTACCGCAACGCCGTGGTCGACCCCGACACCCTCTACATCGCCGTGTCGCAGTCCGGTGAGACGTACGACGTGCTGGCGGCCGTGCAGGAGCTGAAGCGCAAGGGCGCGCGGGTGCTGGGCATCGTCAACGTGGTCGGCTCGGCGATCGCCCGGGAGGCGGACGGGGGGATCTACGTGCATGCGGGCCCGGAGGTCTGCGTGGTCTCGACGAAGTGCTTCACGAACACCACGGTCGCCTTCGCGCTGCTCGCCCTGCACCTGGGCCGCACCCGCGACCTGTCCGTCCGTGACGGCAGGCGGATCATCGAGGGCCTGCGGAAGCTGCCCGGGCAGATCTCCGAGATCATGAAGCAGGAGGAGGAGATCAAGAAGCTGGCCCAGCAGTACGCCGAGGCGCGCTCGATGCTCTTCATCGGCCGCGTCCGGGGCTACCCGGTGGCCCGTGAGGCCTCCCTGAAGCTCAAGGAGGTCTCCTACATCCACGCCGAGGCCTACCCCGCCTCCGAGCTCAAGCACGGCCCGCTGGCCCTCATCGAGCCCGCCCTCCCGACGGTCGCGATCGTCCCGGACGACGACCTCCTGGAGAAGAACCGCGCCGCCCTGGAGGAGATCAAGGCCCGCAGCGGCAAGATCCTCGCCGTGGCCCACCAGGACCAGGAGAAGGCCGACCAGACGATCGTCGTCCCCAAGAACGAGGACGAACTCGACCCCATCCTCATGGGCATCCCCCTCCAACTCCTCGCCTACCACACGGCGCTGGCATTGGGCCGGGACATCGACAAGCCCCGCAACCTGGCGAAGTCGGTGACGGTGGAGTAGGAAAATCCACCCACCCACCGAAGCGACAATTGAGCAACCCCCACGGCGAGCAACCACCTCCGCGAGAGCGGCGCCGGTTTAGGCGCACAAAACGGCCCCCCACGTGTGCCACCTCACGCGGGGGTCCGTTCTGATCGCCGAGGCCGCCCAACACCTCGGCGTCGGCTGCCAGTCAGCCGGTGGCCGTCACACCACGGCCGGCAGCACGCCTGGGAAGTGCAGTGGGCCAGTGAGCCAGGGCCGCGGTGGCCGCGTACCAGCCCACAAGACCGCTGGCCGCGGCGAACCAGCCACCGACCTTCGCGAGCCCCTCGCTGTCCCCGAACTGGGCTATGGCGAGCAGGAGAAGGGCCACGAACATCAGCGCGTACGTCCCCCGCGCGAGCGGCTTGGTCGCCGACGCCCCCAGCGTCAGACTGAGCGCCACAAGCGCGAACAGCAGCAGGAAGAGCCCCGCGGCGTTGGCGGAGACGGCGGTGTCGGCGCCCACGCCCCAGGTGAACCAGAGGGCACCGAGGCCCGCGAAGGCCGTACCGGTGAACGCGTCGCGGTCGCGGAACGCGAACAGACCGGCGACGAACAGGGCGATGCCGCCCACGTAGGTGGCGATCGAGACGGCGTCCCCGGCCGTCACGCCGTCGATCACTCCGGTGTGGCCGAGGCCGAAGGCCAACAGGGTGAGTCCGAGTGCGAGATGGCCGAGTGTGGTCGTGGTGCTTCCCGCGGAGACGTCGTTGTCCACGGCGGGCTCCCTTCGTGCATGTGCGGTTGTGCGGTGCCCGGTATATGCCCTTCACAAGAGCACAAACACATCTACGCGCGAGTAGATTTATGCGGCGCACAAAGGGAGTTGACCGTTCCCGTTGCTCATCCCACCTGGAACAACGGGCAGTTACGGAATAACAACGACCGGCCGCTGCGCCCGCTTCGCAAGCCGTCCCGCGACCGAGCCGAAGATACGCCCGACGAGACCGTGGGTGGAGCCGACGACGATCGCGTCGGCCTCGTACTCCCGCCCCACCTCTTCGAGTTCGTGGCAGATGTCCCCGCCGCGCTCAACGAGGATCCAGGGGACCTCGGCGAGATAGTCCGCGCAGGCGAGTTCGAGGCCGAGGACCTCGGTGCGGTGGTCGGGGACGTCGACGAAGACCGGCGGCTCGCAGCCCGCCCACACGGTGGTGGGCAGCCGGTTGGCGACGTGCACGATGATCAGGCCCGAGCCGGAGCGGCTGGCCATGCCGATGGCGTACGCGAGGGCGCGCTCGCTCGATGTCGAGCCGTCGAAGCCGACGACGACGCCGTGCTTGAAGGCGGGATCGCAGGTGGGGCGTGCTTCTTCTGCCGCCAGGGGGTCGGACGCCGTGGGATCGGCGACGGGCCGCCGCTCGCGGTCCGCGGGTTCGAAGAATTCGTGACCGGCCATGGATGTCTCGGCGTTTGGATCCTTGTGGGTGGGACGACAGTGTGCGCGGCGGAGCTGTGTCCGGGAATCATCTTCCCAACCCCATACCCCCAAGGGTACGGCGGCACGCCTCCTCTGCCCAGATCCCGCACAAGCCGCGCGGGGTTCCAGGGAGCATGCACGAGGCGGCGCCCGTAACGCAATGGTTGCTGCCCCGTACAGGCGGTTTGCACGGTGTTCACCCAGGAACGAGCCCTGGAACGAACGGTTCCGCGCAACGGTTCCGCACAGGGTGCGCGCGCCCCGGCAGTGACCGACCGCTCGAACACGCGTTGAACCGGGGTGAGCCACCGCCACAGGGAGTACCCCAGGGAGCACGCCGTGCCCAGTCACCCGACCGCCTCCCAGCCCTCCTCCGGAAACCCGGACCCGCACCCCCGCCCGCATCCGCGCCCGGCGGAGCGCCCCGCCACGGACACGGCCGGTGCCGCCCCGGAAACAGTCGGCCCCGCCCCGGACACGGCCGGCGACGTGGTCCGCTGGGCGGCCTTCAGCTGCGTCCTCGTCCCCGTGGTACTCGTCTGGTACGGCACCCCGCTCACCGGTGCCGCCGGTACGGCCCTGGGACTGGCGGCCGTGACGGGGGTTTGCCGGGTGCTGTTGCGGCAATCCGAGCGATGTGCGGCACAGGACGCCCGGCGGCCGGCCGAGGAGCCCGTGACCGAGGGGCCCGCCCCGCAGCGGGGGCGGCGCGGAAGGGGCGGCTCCGGGGCGCACAGGGGTGGACGACACTCAGGGGGGAATACGCCGGTCCGATGACCGGTTTCCGCGCACGCTCCCGTATCTTTTCAGCCAACTTCGGCGCACAGCACACCCCTTGCTCGAACGCCCCTCCACGCCCCGTTCCACCTGCACTGAAAGGGGCGGGCGGGGCTCGCGCACCCTACGGGGACCGGCCACTGCGACGAGGCGCACTTCCCTGCACGGCCAACGAGTGCAACGCTTCGTGATCGAATGCTTCACGCCAAGTTGCCAAGTCGACAATGTGCCGTGTGGCGAACTGGTCACGGCGGCACCACGGGACACAGTAGATTCGATCTTGACTGTCTTACGGCGGGGGACTCGTGCAGGACCGAGGGGAAACGTGCAGGAGCGACACAACCGAGGAGCCGCGACCACCGAGGGGGGCTTAGCAGTATGAGCCACGACTCCACTGCCGCGCCGGAAGCCGCGGCCCGGAAGCTTTCCGGGCGACGCCGCAAGGAGATCGTCGCGGTGCTGCTGTTCAGCGGCGGCCCCATCTTCGAGAGTTCCATACCACTGTCGGTGTTCGGAATCGACCGCCAGGACGCCGGAGTGCCTCGCTACCGGCTGCTCGTCAGCGCCGGCGAGGAAGGCCCACTGCGGACCACAGGGGGCCTGGAACTCACCGCACCCAACGGGCTTGAGGCGATCTCGCGGGCGGGCACGGTGGTCGTGCCCGCCTGGCGGTCGATCACCTCACCGCCACCGGAGGAGGCGCTCGACGCACTGCGCCGGGCGCACGAGGAGGGCGCCCGCATCGTCGGGCTGTGCACCGGCGCGTTCGTGCTGGCCGCGGCGGGGCTGCTGGACGGCCGCCCGGCGACCACGCATTGGATGTACGCGCCCACGCTGGCCAAGCGCTATCCGTCCGTCCACGTCGACCCGCGCGAGCTGTTCGTGGACGACGGCGACGTACTGACATCGGCCGGTACGGCGGCCGGAATCGATCTCTGTCTGCACATCGTGCGGACGGACCACGGCAACGAGGCGGCGGGCGCGCTGGCCCGGCGCCTGGTGGTCCCGCCGCGCCGGAGCGGCGGTCAGGAGCGCTACCTCGACAGGTCTTTACCAGAAGAGATCGGCGCCGACCCGCTCGCCGAGGTCGTCGCCTGGGCGCTGGAGCACCTCCACGAACAGTTCGACGTGGAGACGCTGGCGGCGCGAGCGTACATGAGCCGTCGTACGTTCGACCGCCGGTTCCGCTCGCTGACCGGGAGCGCGCCGTTGCAGTGGCTGATCACGCAGCGGGTGCTCCAGGCCCAGCGCCTGCTGGAGACGTCGGACTACTCGGTGGACGAGGTCGCCGGGCGCTGCGGCTTCCGCTCGCCCGTCGCCCTGCGCGGCCACTTCCGCCGTCAGCTGGGCTCGTCCCCGGCGGCGTACCGCGCGGCCTACCGGGCGCGGCGGCCGCAGGGCGACAAGCCGTCGGACGCCGACGGCCCGTCCGGCCCGAACGGCAGCGGGGGGCCGCCACCGATGCCGCAGGAGGCCGGTCCGGTGCCGCCGCAGCTCCGCCGTACGGCCGCCGCCGGTGCCCTGGCCCCTGCCGCGTCGCTCACTGCGGAGGGCGCGAAGCCGGAGCTGTACGCCCGTCCGAGCCTGCCGGGGCAGCGCAGCAGTACATGAGCGGGTAGGGCTGGTCACCGCTCGTCCGGGCCCGCGGGGAGGAAGCCTCCCCGCGGGCCCGGACCCGTCCCAGGACGCGCTCACCGGACACCGAGGAACCCAGGTGCGCTCCTCGGACACCGATCTGCGATCTGCGATCCGCGATCTGCTGGAAGTCGGGGGCATGGATGGCTCGGGTCTGGAAAGGCGAGGTGCTGAGACCACGTGGTTCCGCACGGCCCGAGGTGAGTGCCCGTTCCATGGGCGCCCGCGTCGCCACCACCAGCCCGACAACGGAGGTTTCGTCATTTTCGCTCGTCCGGATCAGAAGTTCGGAAACAACCCCGTCGACATTCGAGACACCGGGCATTACACCGAGGAATACGTTCCCAGCTTCGTCGAGAAGTGGGATTCACTCATCGACTGGGAGAAAAGGGCGGAGAGCGAGGGACAATTCTTCATCGACCTGCTGCGCGAGCGGGGCGTGAAGAGCGTACTCGATGTCGCGACCGGCACCGGCTTTCATTCCGTACGGCTCCTGGAGGCCGGATTCGACACCGTCAGCGCGGACGGCAGCGCCGAAATGCTGGCGCAGGCCTTCGAGAACGGTATGCGGAAGGGAGACCACATCCTGCGCGTCGTCCGGGCGGACTGGCGCTGGCTCAACCGGGATGTGCACGGCGAGTACGACGCCATCGTCTGCCTCGGCAACTCGTTCACGCATCTCTTCTCGGAACGTGACCGGCGCAGGGCGCTGGCCGAGTTCTACGCGATGCTGAAGCACGACGGCATCCTCATCCTGGATCAGCGCAACTACGACGCCATTCTGGACCGGGGGTACTCGAGCAAGCACACCTATTACTACTGCGGCGAGGATGTCGCGGTGGCACCGGACTACGTCGACGAGGGGCTGTGCCGCATGCGGTACGACTTCCCGGACGGCTCCGTCTACCACCTCAACATGTTTCCGCTGCGGAAGGACTACACCCGTCGGCTCATGTCCGACGTGGGCTTCCAGCACATCGAGACCTACGGCGACTTCCAGCACACATACCGGGACGAGGAGCCCGACTTCTTCGTCCATGTCGCCGAGAAGGAATACCGGGTGGAGGCCGAGGACGACAAGGAGGGTGCGTACGAAGGGGCGGTCAGGGCCGCCCGCAGCTACTACAACTCGTCCGACGCCGACACCTTCTATGCCACGGTGTGGGGCGGCGAGGACATCCACATAGGCATCTACGACCGCCCCGACGAACCCATCGCACGGGCCAGCCGCCGCACCGTCGAGCGGATGGCCGCGAAGCTGGAACCCACCGAGGACTCCGTGGTGCTCGACCTCGGCTCGGGCTACGGCGGCTCGGCCCGCTACCTGGCCGAGACGTACGGCTGCCGGGTCCTCGCGCTCAACCTCAGCGAGGTGGAGAACGAGCGCCACCGGGAGCTGAACGCGGCCCGCGGCCTCACCGACCGGATCGAGGTCGTGGACGGCTCCTTCGAATCCATCCCCTACCCGGACGCCTCAGTCGACGTCGTCTGGTCCCAGGACGCCTTCCTGCACAGCGGCAACCGCGTCCGCGTCCTGGAGGAGGCCGCCCGTGTGCTGCGCCCCGGCGGCCACCTCGTCTTCACCGACCCGATGGCGGCGGACGACTGCCCCGCGGCCGTCCTGCAGCCGATCCTCGACCGCATCCACCTGGACGACATGGGCTCGCCCGCCTTCTACGCCCGCGAGCTGGGCCGCCTCGGTTTCACCCCGGCCGACGGCACCGGCGGCGCCGGTGTCGCGGGCGGCGCGGACGTCGCGGACGGTTTCGAGGAGCACCGCGACCACCTGGTGACCCACTACGGCCGGGTTCTCCAGGAGACCGAGCGCCAGGAGGCGGACGGCCTGGCGGGCAAGGTCAGCCACGAGTACCTGGCCCAGATGAAGAAGGGGCTCGCCCGCTGGGTCGACGGCGGCCGGAACGAACACCTCACCTGGGGCATTTTCCACTTCGTCCGAGGAACGGGCCGGTAATCCACAGGCGACCGCCGGACACCTCGGCGTGACGGCCGGCGCGGGGCACTCCATCGGGTGCCCCGCCGTCGGTCGTCGCCGAGCCGTCGATCATGGGCGCCGCACGGTCGGCTCGGCTCACGGCGGCGCGCCGTAAGGTGAGACACATGAACGATCGCATGGTGTGGATCGACTGCGAGATGACCGGCCTCTCGCTGTCCTCCGACGCACTCATCGAGGTGGCCGCGCTGGTGACCGACTCCGAGCTGAACGTGCTCGGTGACGGGGTGGACATCGTGATCCGCCCGCCGGACGCGGCGCTGGAGACCATGCCGGAGGTGGTGCGCCAGATGCACACCGCCTCGGGCCTGCTCGCCGAACTGGCGTCCGGTACGACGCTGGCGGACGCCGAGGAGCAGGTCCTCGCGTACGTACGCGAACACGTGAAGGAACCCGGCAAGGCCCCGCTGTGCGGCAACTCGGTCGGCACCGACCGCGGCTTCCTCCTGCGTGACATGCCGACCCTGGAGGACTACCTCCACTACAGAATCGTCGACGTGTCGTCCATCAAGGAGCTGGCCCGCCGCTGGTACCCGCGGGCGTACTTCAACAGCCCCCAGAAGAACGGCAACCACCGCGCGCTGGCCGACATCCGCGAGTCCATCGCGGAACTCCGCTACTACCGCGAGGCCATCTTCGTCCCGGCCCCCGGCCCGGACTCGGACACGGCCCGCACGATCGCGGCGAAGCACGTGCTGCCCGCGGACTCGCCCACGGACTCACCAGCCGACTGACCTGCGCGATGCCCCGCCCCGCGGGCCCGCACCCCACCCCGGCGAAAGCCGTGCGCGGGCACCCCTTCGGACCCTGTACACTTTTTCTCGGCCGACCGGGGAAACCACTCGGAGAACCGTCGGTCATGGTGGGTGTAGCTCAGCTGGTAGAGCACCTGGTTGTGGTCCAGGAAGTCGCGGGTTCGAGTCCCGTCACTCACCCTTGATGATCAGCCCCTGACCTGGGAGAACGGGTCAGGGGCTGATCTTGTTTAGTTGTTGGCCAAACCATGGCCACACGGTCGCCCGGCTCCCCTTCATGTTCGGCGGGCGGTACGTAGTCGAGCGCGGAGTGGAGGCGCTCTTCGTTGTGCCACGTTACCCACTGGAAGATCGCCCGCTCGACCTGGTCGACGACACCGCCCAGGAGCGGTGTCAGCTGAAAGAAGGGTTACGACGAGCACCTCGCGGAACACGCGCGTACAGGGCCCTGATCTTCTGCCCCCTCTCGGCCTTCGCGGGGTCGGGAGAGGGCCTGTCATCATGCCCGGAGTCAGCGTGGGTTCAAGGCTCGCCGGGCATGGTTGATCACGTTCTGCGCGTCGGCGCCGTACACCGCCGACTCCCGCAGCGTCTCCCACACCCGCAGGTACGACGCAACCGTACCCGCGTCGTCGAGCCACAGCTCCGCGTGCCAGTCCTCAACGATCACAAGCCGGTCGTCCAGGACCCAGAACCCGTTGGCCGTGGGGATCTTCAGTGATGCGCCAAGAGGGATGATCCCAAGCTCCACGGTGTCCATCCCGATCACGCCCGTGAGCCGGTCGAGCTGAGCGACGAGAACGGACGGAGGACACACCAGGGCATGGAGGGCCGCCTCCCACACCAGGGCGTGGAACCGGCGGCCTTCCTCGTACAACCACTCCTGCCGCTTCATCCGTGCGCGGACCGCAGCGTCGGTATCGCGCACTGAGCCCTGAAGGTCGGCGTACCGCAGGAACATGTGCCGTGCATAGTCCGCCGTCTGAAGCATGCCGGGGATGACGGCCTCTTCCCAAGCGTGGATGACTCTGGACCGCTCGACCTCGACGTTCCAGCTGTCCTGTACGGGCCGGTGCCCGGCGGCCAGCTGGCGGCGCCAGGAGCGGATATGAGACTCGAAACCCTGGAGCCGAGCGTGCAGTTCATCGAAGACGCCGGGCTGATCGACGCCGTCGGCCCAGGCCCGCAGGTCTTCCGTAGTGGCAGTCTGCTGCCCGTTCTCCAGCTTGTAGATCTTCGAGTGCGGCCAGCCGAGCCGCTGGGCAAGTTGCGTGCCGGTGAGCCGGCCTCCAGGGGCCGAGAGCCGTAGCTCTCTCAGTCGCGCCCCGAGGGCCTCCCGAGCCTGCTGGAAGTCTGTGCTCACCGGCGCCGCTCGCTAGCCCTTCGTGCCCAGCTGTGCCGCGAACTGGTCGTACGGAACGGCTCCGTGGACTGCGGCGTCACGCACCTGGCAGTACCGCAGGACTTCCGCAGGTTCCGTGATCACCTCAACGTCGTGAAAGACGTCCTCGCTGTCGAAGTTGAGCACGGCGACCAAGCGGCTGTCGAAGATCCAGAAGTCCTCAGCAGGCAGCCGGAGCCGCTCTGCGTCCTCACGCCATAGGTTCCGTACGTCCTCGCCCGTAGCCGCGTTGCACTTCGCGTAGTCGAGCAGGAACAACTGCCCCTCGGTCGGAGGGTTGTCGACGACGCGCACCCGCCCCACATACTTGCCCGCCGAGGTCTGCCGGCGGATGTTCGTGCACCAGTCGCTGTCGAGGTCGCACTCGGCCGTGCCGGTCTTGAGGAACTCCGCGTACGACGGGTCTTCCCTGTCCGATGCGTAGCCGCGTCGGGTTTCGAGGTGCCAGGCCGAGTGCTCGAAGGTCTCGAAGAGCTGGCCGAACTCCTCCAGGCCGATCAGCTTGGGCACGCGCTCCATCTCCTTGGGGCCGTGATTGACGAGCAGTTCGCGCGGTACGACCACGGCGGCGTCGCCGGGGCCGAGGTGCTGGAGCCGGGCGATGTCCTCCGGGTCGGTGAGCGGTGTCCCCTGGACGATGATCTCACCGCTGTCGAGGTCCTCGTGCACAGCGGGGCATCCGCCGTTCTTGCTGTCGGTGCCGTTGAAACGCAGTCGCCGCATGATCTTCTCCCTCAGGCGTCGGGCTGTCGCATTCAGCATCACCACGTCAGATGTCCCGTACTACAGCGTGCGCGCCCCTTCGTGAGACCACACGAGAACATTCAGCCAGCCTGCGAGAACATTTGAGAACATCGCATGGCGCCTGTCAACGCCGCCTTCCTACCGTCCTGTTCATGGTCAAAGCACGCGAGTCGCAAGACGTCGACCCTTTCAGAGCCATGGAGTCGCTGAGATCGGCCCTCGATCAGGCAGGGATCGTGCTGCCGTCGCTCGCGGTCGATATCGCATCGCGGGCCCTCGGCCTCGTGGAGCTGGGTCGCGTACGCGCGGATGTGGCCATGCGACTGGCACACGCACTCCGGCGAGGGGAACCCCAGGCATGAGCACGATGCAACAGGTTGATGCTCCGAGCGCGGACGCGCCGGACCCGCACCCGGTCGATCTCTCGACCATGCGCGCCGCCGCGCGCCGTCTGCTCGCCGAGGACGCCGAACCGCCCACGCCGGAGGAGCTGGAGACGCTGACGCTCCAGCTGCGCGGGCACCTGATGCTGACCGCTCCCGAGGTAGAGAGCGCCGCCGGTCGGCTCCCCGAGGACGACATCCCGCGCGCCTGCGCCCTCGCCTGCGTCGGCACCGCCCGCATGCACCTCGGCCTCGCACCTGGCCGCACCGTGCCCGCGAACTTCGCGTACGCGCAGCGCCTCGCCCGCTCCGTGAACGCCCTGTGCGACCACGTCGAGAACCTGAGGCACGGATCATGAGCCAGACCGAGTGGCAGTGGCGCGACGAGGGCAGTGGAGCCGGCCACATGCAGCGCGTCATCCGGCACGACGAGGACGACATCACGCGGGCCCGCAGGATCCTGCGGGCACACCTGGTGCGGCGCCAGCGAGCGCCTCTACGCGGCCTACCAGCGCACGAAGGAGCTGGCCTCGTGACCGCCACCACCGACCGGGCACCACTGTCGGCGCACTGCGACGTCGCGCAGCGGCCCGAGTACAAGCATCTGCACCGCGAGTGCCGCCGGACCAAGGACGTGCCCCTGCCGCACTACATCAACGTGCTGCTCGTACGGCGCTGCGGCTGCACCTGCCACTCCTGGAACCGAAAGCCGACCACCTGAACTACGCCTCCGCCCTGGTGTCGAGGGACTCATGGCAGCCCAGGGTCAGCGCACAAACTCGCCGAGGGGGACGCCAATGACGTACGGCAGGTCGCGGCCCACATCTGAACGCGCCCCTCGCCCCGTCACCCGGCGCGACGGTCACGACGAAGCCCGCATCACCAGCTCCGTAGGCAACACCACCTGCCGCCGCTCCAACCCCCGTGACGCCGCCGGACGGCGATCCGCGATCTCACCGAGCAGGAGGTCGATCATGGCGCGGCCCATTTCCTCGATGGGCTGGCGGACGCTGGTGAGGGGTGGGTCCATGTGGCGGGCGATGGCGGAGTCGTCGTAGCCGACGAGGGCCACGTCGTCAGGTATACGGCGGCCGGCCTCGCGGAGGACCTGGCGGGCGCCGGCGGCCATGACGTCCGACTCGGCGAAGACGGCGTCCAGGTCGGGGCAGCGGGCCAGGAGTTCGGTCATCGCCCGGCGGCCGCCCTGCTCGGTGAAGTCGCCGGGGGCGATGAGGCGTTCGTCGACCTTGCGGCCCGCGTCGGAGAGGGCGTCGCGGTAGCCCTCGATGCGGCGCTGGGCACCGTAGACGTCGAGGCGGCCGGTGATGGTGGCGATACGGGTCCGGCCCCGCCCGATCAGGTGCTCCACCGCCGAGCGGCCGCCGCCGTAGTTGTCCGAGTCGACCGACGGCAGCGTCTCGTGCTCCGAGCGCGGGCCGCTGATCACAGCCGGGATCTCCAGCTGGGCCAGGAGGTCGGGGAGGGGGTCGTCGGCGTGGACCGAGACCAGGAGGACGCCGTCGACGCGGTGGGCCGCCAGGTACTGGGCCAGGCGGCGCCGCTCCCGGTCGCTGCCCGCGAAGATCAGCAGCAGCTGCATCTCGGTGTCCGACAGCTCCGCGCCGACGCCCTTCACCATGTCCGAGAAGTACGGCTCGGCGAAGAAGCGGGTCTCCGGTTCGGGGACGACGAGGGCGATCGCGTCCGTGCGGTTCGCGGCGAGGGCGCGGGCCGCCGTGTTCGGGACGTAACCGAGCTCCGCGACCGCCGCCTCGACCGCCGCGCGGGTCGCGTCGCTGACCCGGGGCGAGCCGTTGATCACCCGGGAGACCGTCCCACGGCCGACACCGGCCCGCGCGGCGACCTCCTCCAGGGTCGGCCGCCCGCCGCTCCGGCCCCGCGTTCCGTGGCCTGCCATGGTCGCCTCCCGTTCACACCGCGCTGGCGTGGAATCTAACAGCCCTGGTCCTCGTACGATGTCCCGGGAACGGGTCATCCGGGCCGGGACCTGATCAAACCGGGCCTTCGCCCCATCCCACGCAGAAGCCTCACGTGTACCGCACCGGGGCACGTCCGTCCGGCACCCCCGGGTTAGTTAACAGGCAGATAACCGAACGCATCTCGCCGCGTCTGTGCCCTTGACACCCCCGCACGAACCGACGACTCTTCAACACATCACCTGTGGGAGCGCTCCCACAGTACCTGACACATACACAACCCGCACGTTCCCCGCCCGAGCCGCAGCATGAGACAAACGGGCCCAACAACGCAGTTGGCCGGGGGGTCGGCACGTCAGGGCAACAGGAGGACGCAATGCGAGCACGTACCCGTATCGCCCGCAAGACGATGGTCCTCGCGGCCGTCGCCGCGCTGGGCTCCGGGCTGCTGGCCGGCTGTGCCGACGACGGTGACGACGAGGGCAGCTCGTCGTCGGGCGGCGACAGCAGCGGCAAGACCACGATCACTCTGGGGCTCTTCGGCAGCTTCGGCTTCGAGGAGGCCGGGCTCTACGAGGAGTACGAGAAGCTCAACCCCGGCATCAACGTCGAGCAGAACGTCATCGAGCGGAACGAGAACTACTACCCGCCCCTGGTCAACCACCTCACGACCGACAGCGGTCTGCAGGACATCCAGGGCGTCGAGGTCGCCAACATCAACGAGGTCGCGAACACCTACGCGGACAAGCTGGTGGACCTGTCCGAGTACGGCAAGGAGAGCGACTTCCTGCCCTGGAAGTGGCAGCAGGCCACCACGGAGAGCGGGGAGACGATCGGCCTCGGCACCGACGTCGGCCCGATGGCCATCTGCTACCGCAAGGACATGTTCCAGGCGGCCGGCCTGCCCACCGACCGCGAGGAAGTGGGCGAGCTGTGGGCGGGCGACTGGGAGAAGCTGGTCGAGGTCGGCCGGCAGTACCAGGAGAAGGCGCCGGAGGGCACCACCTTCATGGACTCGCCCGGTGGTCTGCTGAACGCCATCATCGGCAGTGAGGAGGAGCGGTACTACGACTCCTCCGGTGAGGTCATCTACAAGTCGAACCCGGCCATCAGGGCCGCCTTCGACCTGACGGCCGAGGCCGCCGAGGACGGGCTGGTCGGCAACCAGACGCAGTTCCAGCCCGCCTGGGACACGACGATCGCCAACAGCAAGTTCGCCGCGATGTCCTGCCCGCCGTGGATGCTCGGCTACATCGAGAGCAAGTCGAAGCCGGAGAACGCGGGCAAGTGGGACGTGGCCGCGCCGCCCGAGGCCGGCAACTGGGGCGGCTCCTTCCTGGCCGTGCCCAAGTCGGGCAAGAACGCCGAGGAGGCCGCGAAGCTGGCCGCCTGGCTGACCGCGCCCGAGCAGCAGGCGAAGCTCTTCGCGGAGCGGGGCAGCTTCCCGAGCGCGCAGGCCGCGTACGACATGACCGAAGTGACGGGCGCGACGAACAAGATGACCGGTGACGCCCCGATCGGGACCGTCTTCGCCGAGCTCGCCAAGGAGAGCCCGATCCAGGTCATCGGCCCGAAGGACCAGATCATCCAGCAGGGCCTGACCGACAACGGCGTGATCCTCGTGACTCAGGGCAAGTCGCCCAAGGAGGCCTGGGACAACGCGGTCAAGACCATCGACAACAGCCTGGAGCAGTGACCGGTATGGCCACCCGGCACGACACCGCCGCGCCCCCCGCGAAGGGGGGCGCGGCCCCGGGCCGTCCTCCGGCCGACGCGGTACCTGAGGAGGCGGCGAAGAAGCGGGCCCGGCTCTCCCGCCGCTGGCAGCGGGACATGCGCTGGAGCCCGTACGCCTTCGTCACGCCGTTCTTCCTGCTCTTCGCGGCCTTCGGTCTGTTCCCGCTGCTCTACACCGCCTGGGCCTCGCTGCACACGGTGGAGCTGACCGCGCCCACCGACATGGAGTGGGCGGGCCTGCACAACTACACCCGTATCTTCGACGACGACTTCTACTGGAACGCGGCATCGAACACCCTGATCATCGGGATCATCTCCACGGTCCCGCAGTTGCTGATGGCGATGGGCATCGCCCACATCCTCAACTACAGGCTGCGCGCCTCGACCTTCTACCGGGTCATGATGCTGGCGCCGTACGCCACGTCGATCGCCGCCGCGACCCTCGTCTTCGTCCTGCTGTTCGGCCGTGACTACGGCATGATCAACTGGGCGCTCAACTTCGTCGGCATCGACAGCATCGACTGGCAGAACGACACGTGGGCCTCCAAGATCGCCGTGTCGACGATCGTCATCTGGCGCTGGACCGGCTACAACGCGCTGATCTACCTGGCCGCGATGCAGGCGATCCCCCAGGACCTGTACGAGTCTGCGGCCCTCGACGGAGCCAGCCGCTGGCAGCAGTTCATCCATGTCACGCTGCCGTCGCTGCGCCCGACGATCCTGTTCACCGTCGTCGTCTCGACCATCGGCGCCTCCCAGCTCTTCGGTGAGCCGCTGCTGTTCGACGCGAACAAGGGCACGTCCGGCGGCCCCGAGCACCAGTTCCAGACGCTCGGCCTGTACATGTACGAGCAGGGCTGGATCAACCACCACCTGGGCCGGGCCTCCGCGATCGCCTGGACGATGTTCCTGATCCTCATCGTGATCGGAATCGTCAACTACGTCATCTCGCGCCGGCTGACCTCCAGTGGTTCACCGGCAGTCAAGGAGAACCGGCCGTGACGACGACCCTGACGAAACCCGACTCGGACGCCCCCGAGGAGTCCCGGCGGGCGCGGCGGGCGCGCGGACTCAAGGCGGCCCGCGCGGGCGGGACGATGCACGCGGGACCCATCGCGTACGTCATCCTCGCCCTGTTCACCATCGGCTCGCTGTTCCCGCTGGTGTGGACGGCGATCGCCGCCTCGCGCACCAACCAGCGGCTGGCCGAGACACCGCCGCCGTTCTGGTTCGGCTCGAACCTGTTGGACAACCTGGACTACGCCTGGAACGACGCCAACCTCGGCGAGGCGTTCATCAACACGACGTTCGTGGCGGGCGTTTCGGCGGCGAGCATCGTGTTCCTGTCGACGATCGCCGGTTTCGCCTTCGCCAAGCTGCGCTTCAAGGGCCGTAACGCCATGATGCTCCTCGTCATCGGCACGATGATGGTGCCGCCGCAGCTCCAGGTGATCCCGCTGTACATGATGGTCGCCAAGCTCGACTGGACCGACCAGCTCCAGGCGGTGATCCTGCCGACGCTGGTGAGCGCGTTCGGCGTCTTCTTCATGCGGCAGTACCTGCTGCAGGCCCTGCCCGACGAGCTGATCGAGGCCGCCCGCGTGGACGGCGCGAGCAGCTGGCGTGTGGTGTGGCACGTGGTGTTCCCGGCCGCGCGCCCGGCGATGGCCGTGCTCGGCATGCTGATGTTCGTCCAGACCTGGAACGACTTCCTCTGGCCGTTCCTCGTCCTCACCCAGTCCGGCAACCCGACCGTCCAGGTCGCGGTCGCGGGCCTGGGCCGTGGCTACACCCCCGAACAGCCCCTGATCATGGCGGGCGCGCTGCTCGGCACGCTGCCGCTGCTGCTGGTCTTCGCGATCTTCGGCAAGCAGATCGTGGGCGGCATCATGCAAGGGGCGGTCAAGGGCTGAACTCCGGTTCGCCCCGGCGTTCTTCAGCGTTCTTCAGCGTTCTTCAGTTTCCTTCCATGTTCTTCCGTGTTCTTCCGTGTTCTTCGGAGGCCGGGTCACCGCTGCCCCGGCTCCGTCTCCCCTCCCCCCCATCCCTCCACCCGTCGGTCTTCACGACCACCTACGGCCTCTATGGGAGCGCTTCCATGCCTGAACCCGTGAACCCGGTGACCCCGGTGACCTTTCCCCCCGCCTTCCTCTGGGGCGCGGCGACCTCCGCGTACCAGATCGAAGGTGCGGTGCGGGAGGACGGCCGTACGCCTTCGATCTGGGACACCTTCAGCCATACTCCGGGCAAGACGGCCGGTGGCGAGACCGGTGACATCGCTGTCGACCACTACCACCGCTACCGCGACGACGTGGCGCTGATGGCCGACCTCGGCCTCAACGCGTACCGCTTCTCCGTCTCCTGGTCCCGCGTCCAGCCCACCGGCCGCGGCCCGGCCATCCAGAAGGGCCTGGACTTCTACCGCCGCCTGGTGGACGAGCTGCTCGCCAAGGGCATCAAGCCGGCCGTCACCCTCTACCACTGGGACCTCCCCCAGGAGCTGGAGGACGCGGGCGGCTGGCCCGAGCGCGAGACCGCCCACCGCTTCGCCGAGTACGCCCGCATCATGGGCGAGGCGCTGGGCGACCGCGTCGAGCAGTGGATCACGCTCAACGAACCGTGGTGCAGCGCCTTCCTGGGCTACGGCTCCGGGGTCCACGCGCCGGGCCGTACGGACCCGGTGGCGTCCCTGCGGGCGGCGCACCACCTCAACCTGGCCCACGGGCTGGGCACTTCGGCCCTGCGTTCGGTCATGCCCGCCCGCAACGCGGTGGCGGTGAGCCTCAACTCGTCGGTGGTGCGGGCGGTTTCCGAGGACCCCGCGGACGTGGCGGCGGTCCGGAAGATCGACGACCTGGCGAACGGAGTGTTCCACGGGCCGATGCTGCACGGGGCCTACCCGGAGTCGTTGCTCGCGGCGACCTCGTCGCTGACGGACTGGTCGTACGTCCTGGACGGGGACCTGGCGACGATCAACCAGCCGCTGGACGCGCTGGGATTGAACTACTACACGCCGACCCTGGTCGGGGCGGCGGAGGAGCAGCTGAGCGGTCCGCGCCCGGACGGCCACGGCGCGAGCGACCACTCCCCCTGGCCGGGCGCGGACGACGTGGCGTTCCACCAGACGCCGGGCGAGCGTACGGAGATGGGCTGGACCATCGACCCGACGGGCCTGCACGAGCTGATCATGCGCTACACGCGGGAGGCACCGGGTCTGCCGCTGTACGTCACGGAGAACGGCGCCGCGTACGACGACAAGCCGGACGCCGACGGCCGCGTCCACGACCCGGAGCGCATCGCCTACCTCCACGGCCACCTGCGCGCGGTCCGCCGCGCCATCGCCGAGGGGGCCGACGTCCGCGGCTACTACCTCTGGTCCCTGCTCGACAACTTCGAGTGGGCGTACGGCTACGAGAAGCGGTTCGGGGCGGTGTACGTCGACTACGCGACGCTCACCCGTACGCCGAAGTCGAGCGCCCAGTGGTACGGGCGGGCGGCACGGACGGGTGCGTTGCCGCCGCTTGAGGGCGTGTAGCAGGGGGTTCGGGGGAACCGGCGGGGGACGGGGCGCGGCACGGGGAGGGGGGTGCCGCGCCCTGGCGCGCCTGGCTGTAGGTCCGTGGATTCAGCGGACTCACAGGGACGGCTCAGGTGGTGCGCAGATGCCTCTCAGTGAGGGGGCGTCTGATCGGAGTCATGGAATTCATCGCGCTGGTCACGCTGACGCTGATCATCGGCGGAGCGGTGGTGCTCGCCGTCCGGCGGAAGTCGGGCGATCCTCCGCCTCCTGTCCTTCACTCCCCGGCCCCAGGAGAGCAGCCGTACGACGGCGAAGCCCGCGGCTGGGTGGAGCGGCTCGGCAGCAGCCTGTCCGCGCTGGACGCGGGTGACGAGAAGGCCGCCCGCCAGGCACTGACGGACGCCGAGGAGCGCCTCCGTACGGCCCGGTCCCAGCTCACCACCGCTTCCGCTTCCGCCGACCCGGCCCGGTACGTGGCGGCCAAGCAGACCGCTATCGAGGGCCTGCACTGCGTCCGCGCCGCCCGCATCGCCCTGTTCCTCCACCCGGGCCCGCCCCTGCCCGACCTGGGCACCGGCGCGGTCACGGCCCGGGACGGCCGGGTGACGGTCGCGGGTGAGACGTACACGGTCTCGAACCGACCGGGGGCGGCGACCCCGCACTACTACCCGGGCGGGGTTGTCAACGGTCGTAAGGTGCCCGGGGGTTGGTACAGCCTGCGCTGGTGGACGGGTGCCCTGGTCGTCGGGGCGGTGTGAGGCGGGGGACGGACCCTCGAACCACTCGAATCAACTGTCGCTTCGTGACTGCCGTTTGGGCCGTTTGGGCTGTTTGGAAAATCCCGGGAACTTTTCGGTGCACGCGAACGACAACCTGGACACGGTGGTTCGTCCGCGCCCCGGTACGACCGGGAGCGGGTCCCTCGGCCACCGGCCGAACGTCCCCGCACGAAGACGGAGTGTCCAGTGTTCAAGTCCCCCCAGCAGCGGACCGGCCGGCCCACAACGGCGATAACCTCTCTCGCCGTCGCGGTGCTGAGCGCCTTCGCCCTCACCGCCTGCGGCGAGAGCGAGAGCGATACGGCCTCGGGCGACGCGAAGAACGACTCCGCCGAGGCGTCGGCGTCCGCCTCGGCTTCGGATGCGTCCTCGAAGGACGGCGACGGGACGGCCATGGACGAGATGGAGGGCATGGAGGGCATGGAGGGCATGGAGGGCATGGAGATGGGTGATCCCGACGCCACGCCCGCCGACGAGATCAAGGGTGCCGATCTGAAGGAGGGCACGTTCACCGTGCTCGACACCGCTCCCCCGGGCTCCGACGGCGTCAAGGGCACCGCGTGGCTCGCCCAGCACGACGACGGCACGACCGTCACGGTGATGCTCACCGGCCTCGAACCCGGCACCGACTACATCTCCCACCTGCACGAGCAGACGTGCGCGAAGGACAACGGGGGCGACCACTTCCAGTTCGAGAAGGGCGGCGCGGCCACCCCGCCGAACGAGGTGCACCTGGCCTTCACCTCCGACGAGGACGGCACGGGCATGATGACGGTGAACAACGCCGGCAAGGTGGGCGACGGAGCCAGGGCGCTCGTCGTGCACCCGGCCGCCGCGATGGACAACAAGCTCGCATGCGCCGACTTCTGATCCTCCTGCTGGTGTGCGTGGGAGCCCTCACCACTCCCACGCCCGCCGCCGCGCACACCACCCTGATCAGCGGCTCCCCCGGCCCCGGTGAGTCCGTCACCCCAGGTCTGGAGGTGATGGCGCTCACGTTCGGCCCACTGCTGGAGCCCAGGGCCGACGCGGTCCGCATCACGGGCCCGGACGGCGCGGCGGTGGCGTCCGGTGCCCCGGTCGTGGCGGACGGCGGCGGCAACGACACGCTGTGCCTGTCGGTGGAGGCGCTGAAGGACCCGGGAACGTACACCGTGAGCTACTCGGTGACCAGCACGGACGGTGACCCGTTGGAGAGCGCGTTCCAGTTCGCGGTGGACGGGTCGGCCGAGGGCGCGGTCACTCCACCGCAGTGCGCCGACCGTAGCCTTCCGGCCCCTGGCACCGCCTCGGAAGCGTCGGACGTGAGGGAGGCACAGGCCCAGGAACAGGAGGGGCAGGACCTGGCGCAGGGCGCGGACACCGGTTCGGGGCTGTCCGGCACCCAGTGGGCGCTCGTGGCCGCCGGGGCGGGAGTGGCGGTCCTCGCCGCGGTGATCCTTCTGGCGACGGGGCCTCGGAGCGGGGGCCGGGGCCGGGCGGACCGGAACGGAAGCTGACTTCGGTACGGGACCTGGCTCGGTCAGACGCTGCCCGGGGGTACGAGCCACTGGGTCGGCTGCCCGGTGACCGACGCGATGGTCTCGAAGTCGTTGTCGTAGTGCAGCGTGGTCAGCCCCTGGAGTTCCGCGGTCGCGGCAACGAGCAGGTCCACCGCGCCCGCGGAACGGTGCCTGCCCTTCTCCGTGAGTTCCCGTTGCACGTCCCATGCGCGCGTCACTGCCCGGTCGTCCAGCGGTGTCCAGCCGAACAACGCGTCCAGGTCCTGGACCAGCTCCGCTCGGTCGTCGGCGTTTCTGGCGCTGTAGAGGAACTCGACCTCGGTCAGGGGGCAGCGGGCGATCAAGCCCTCTTCCAGTGGCTTCTCCCAGCGGGCGCGGGCCGGTCCCTTCAGGATCCGGACCAGAGCGCTGGTGTCGATGAGGTAGGCGGCCGTACTCATCGACGGTAGTTCTCCTTGTCCAGCAACATGTCGAAATCCCCCGCGTCCGCCCGTGCCGCGAGCCGGGCCAACGCGAGCGCGCGCTTCTTACGCTCGACACCTTCCCTGAGCGCGGCATTGACAGTGTCCTTCTTGGTCTTGGTCCCGAAAGCTATGGCGGCCTCGGCCAGCAGTTGCTCGTCGATGTCGATCAGCGTCTTGGTCATGAGAACCTCCTGGATATCCGCATCTAGGTCGAGTATATCCAGCGGGAGCAGTCAGTGACGTTTTTCAGCGAAATGATCTGCGCGAAGCGGTGTGAAACAGACCATGCGTGGGTGGGTCGGGCGAACTGGGCCCGGCTGCGAACAGACGTAAAGCCCCTG